>JANYBF010000591.1 GCA_025360895.1 Verrucomicrobiota bacterium | reverse complement strand
AGCGGCACTTTCCAAAGCAATTTCCCCGAGTTGAGGTCCAGGCAATTAAGCGTGCCCCACGGCGGTTTGTTGGCCGGGTAGCCTTCGTGATCGTAAAATTTTGGATAGCCGGTGACGTTGTAAACGGGCCGGGCCGTCGGCGGGTTGGTGGCCGGCAATGTTCGGTCGCGCAACATGAGATAATCCAGGAGCGCTTTGAGGTCCGGCGCGCTCAATTGCGTTTCCGGCACGGCGGGCATGCCGTTCCGGCCTTCGCGAATTTGGCTAGTCACGGCGCCATCGTCCAGCCGATGGCGTAATCCGCGCAAGGGTGGCGCCACGCCGACGCCGAGGCGATTGGTGGCATGACAGGAAGCGCAGGTGGCTTCATACACCGTTTTTCCGGGCGTCCGGAGGGCACCCGGATCTTCCGGCGGATCATCGTTGCGAAATAAGGAGATGATCCAGCCGACATGATTGGCGGTGACGTAAAGACGGCCGGTGTCCGGGTCAATACAGGAACCCGTCCACTCCCCGCCGCCGTCAATGTTGAAAAAAAGATTCGCCCGCCCTTCGCTGCCGGGCCGAAACCAACCGTGCGTAGCGCTTTTGAAGCGGGTCCGCGCGAACTCGGCGGCCGCCTCCGTACGCTCCGTCAGATCGGCCTCCGTAAACTCCTGTTTGGAAAATCGCTCGGGCAACTCCACGTCGGGCTGGTACGGCGCTGTGACTTCGCCGCGCAGATCGCTCGTCGGCGCGCGGCGCAAGCGGAACGGGAAAATCGGTTTCCCGGTGACGCGGTCCAACAGCAGGGTGTTGCCCAGTTTGGTGACGACGGCGACCACGTCCACCCGCTGGCCGTCCCGCGTAATCGTCGTGAGATTGGGTGGTGCTGGAATATCGAGGTCCCAGAGGTCGTGACGGATTTCCTGGAAGTGCCAAAGGCGCTGGCCAGTGCGGGCATCGAGCGCGATGACACAATTCGCGAACAGGTTGTCGCCGCGATGGTCCACACCGATGAAATTACTCTTCGGGCCACCGGTCGTGATGTAGGCGATGCCGCGCACTTCATCGAGCGCCATGCCCGCCCAGCAATTCGCACCGTAATTTTCCGTATGATCCCAGGTGTCATAGCCGAATTCACCCGGCTGCGGCACGGTGTGAAACGTCCAGCGTTGCTGCCCCGTCACGACATCAAAGCCCCACACGTCCTTTTCAAAGCCCGGCACGACGATCGTGCGCTCGAAAATCGCCGGCCCGGCCGTGGCCGCGCCGAAATCCCCTTGTGCGTGACCCGGCAATAAACTTTTTCCGCCATCACCGAAATCTGCGATCGGCTGGCCGGTCTTGGGATTCAGTGCATACAGATATTTCCCCGCGCAAAACATCACCCGTGCGCTGAAGCCGTCCTGGCTCGGCCAGTAGATCAGTCCGCGAAACGCCGGTTTGCCCTCGGGCTTGAAGCGCCAGAGTTCCGCGCCATTCCCGGCGTTCACCGCCGCAAGATACCGCCCCGGGGTGGGGGCAAACATAACGCCGTCCACGATGATGGGATTGCACTGGATCGCATTGCTGCCATCCCGGGAATGATACGTCCACGCCACCTGAAGATTCGTCACGTTCTGGCGGTTGATCTGGTCGAGGGCCGAATAGCGGGTGCCCGCGTTGTCGCCGTGCGAACGATGCCAGGTCAGGAATGTCTCGCGTTTAGGAAAACCGTTTGCCGGCGTGAGCTGGCTCGGCAGCGCGGCGGGAATGACTTTGAACTCCGGCAAAGCCGCCCGCGCCGCCGCATTTTCGACCGCCCAATAATCGGGTTTATCCGCTGCCACTGCGGGAGCTTGCCATGAACGGGTTGCAAGCTGTGGCCCAGCCGGCTGACCATCAAGCTGGGCCACAAGCCAGTCGAGCCCGGCCAGATTGTCCAACAGGCGTGCCTCGGCGTCTTCCTCGGTATGATTGAGAATGCCGACCGGCCCCCGCCAGCCGCTATCGCGGATCGCACGCAACAGGTCGAGGTCAATGTCGCCTTGGCCGAGGGGCATTATCTTTTGGCCCATTTGATCACCGTCGCGCGTCATGCCGTTGAGGTTGAGCGCGACGAGGTGCGGTTTCATCAATCGCAACAGCGCTCCGAAGCGATCCAACTGCTCGTGGCCGTGGTGCAGATTGTAAACTATCCCCACGTTGGTAATGCCGCTGGCCTGGAGGCGTTCGATGATGGCGATTTGATTTTCTGGTTCCCCAAACCAGCCGCCGTGATTATAGAGCGCGACGGTACATCCAATCTGCCCGGCGGCCTCCGCAATGGGCCGGAGGCGGGCCACTTCGGCGATAACCCGCGCTTCGTGTTCGGCTGCCGTTTTCGGCGACTCGCCGCCACCAGTTACCCAGAGCTGGGCCCGAAGTTGATGACGCTTGAGCACATCGAGGATGAGCCGCGCCTCGTCGTTGAGGGTTCCGGGAAACCACCACGCGAACAATTGAATATGATGGCGGGCAAGCGCATCCATCTCGGCATCGAAGGTTGGCACATGCTCCGCACGATAATCGTAGGCGAACAGTTTGAACCCGAGCCGTTCGAGCATTTCCGCCCGCGCTTCCGGCCCGCGCTTCTTCGCATCAAAGGGCACAATGCACCACGCCACCAGATTGCTGCGTGCGAAAAGTTGGTAGTTCTGACTGGATTGATTCGTCGTGGTGGTGGCGAATGCGCACTGTGCGGCCAAGCTGATTATTACCAAACCGGCCGCCAAGAACATTCGGGGCAAAGAGAATAATTTCATCAGGTTACGGCAAACGAATAGACAGCGGTTTCCCTGCCGTCAAGCCGGCAGCTAATAACGGCCGAGGCGCAGCCCACTCCCGGCACGATATTTCGTCCATATAAGATTCCCGGCAAACAATTCAAAATCCACCCGCGTCCTGTACCTGCTTGAAGTACCCGGAGTAGAAACTGATGACGCGCCAGGCGATGAACAACGCGACGATCAGATAAATCAGGCGCGGCGTCCACTGCGCGACGGCGTGAAATTTGCGCGTTCCTTCCTCCTGGTAATACTGGTGCAGTCGGGTCAAAACGGAATCCAGTTGGCCACTGATCTCACCGGTGGCGTATTGGTTGACAAACAGGTCGGGGAATTGGCCGGCGGTGCGAAGCGCTTCCGCCGGGGTCTGGCCCGCTCGCACATCGGGCAGCCACGCATGGACGGTACGACGCAGTGCGGGCGAACCACTCACAGTGGCCGCGAGTTGCCAGGCGTCAATGATCGAGACACCGGCACTAATGAGCGCTTCAAGCGCCATTGCAAGCCGGGCCAGGGCCAGGTCGCGGCGACCGCTGCCGAGGAGCGGAATCGGATGGACGAGGCGCTCGAGGAACGCCCGCCACTGTTCGCCATGTTTCCCCTGTGCGGCGTAGATCAGCCCAGCCACGACACCGTAGAGGGGCAGCAATACTCCGAAGGTTTGCACAAAAAAGTGGACCCAGGAACCTGTGGTGATAAACGATATGAACGCAAAAATAAAAAGCGCGAAGTGCAACAGGAAGGCGGGATAGGCCAGATCCCCGATCACCTGACGGGCCATGCGGGCGCGGTCGGTATAATAATCCGCCAGCACGCGAAAACAGGCATCAAGCCGGCCGCTGCGCTCGCCCGCTTCGATCAGCGCGAGATCAAAAGTGGCAATCCAGTTGCCCGAGCGCTGAATGGATTCGGTAAAAGTACAACCGGCGGAAATTTCCTGAATGATCTGCCGGAGCGGTTCGCGAAAGGCCGGGGCGGGGGGATTGTTGGCGAGTTGTTCCAAGGCGCGCAGGATGGGCAGGCCCGCCATCGTGAGCTGACTGAGTTGGTGGTAGAGTTCCGCCCGCCGGGTGAATTGGCCAGGGGTGATGAGCGTGGCGGAAAGCGGCATTTAAGCGAACCCGCTGACCGGCGACCACAAAACCCGCTCGCGTCGAGCGATCAAGCGATTGCCCCGTCGAGCAGCGACTTCAACTTGGGCTTGCCGCCGGCGATGCCGACTTGCTGCGCAATAATTTGCCCTCCCTTGAAAACGAGGAACATGGGGATGGATTGCACACGATAGGTGACAGCGAGCTGCTGGTTGGCGCCCTCTTCGATATTCAGCTTCGCGACCTTGGCTTTGCCCGCGTATTCATCGGCGAGTTCGCTCAGCACGGGAGCGATTTGTTTGCACGGACCACACCACTCGGCCCAAAAATCCACCAGTACCGGGGTGGCGGATTTGAGGACTTCGGCGTCGAAGTTTTCACCGGACAACGTGACGATTGCAGGGGAGGCCATAAAAAAAATACCTTAAGAAACGCAATTGAAAATTACTTGCTTCGCTGGCTCAGGGGGTCGGCAGCAGCCAGATATAAACGACGCTGCCCACGGCGAGCAGGCCGATGATGGCGGCCGCAATGGCCAATGCTTTATCGAGGCCGCTGACGCTCGCGGCAGCCGCAGCGCGGGCGGGGGCCGGGGCGGGGCCGGTTTTCTGAGCAGTCGTCGCCGGGGCCAGCCGTTGGGCAGCGGGCGCGGCGGAAGGACGCGGGGCGGGCGGGGCGGACGACGCAGCCGTGACCGCTGGCGCGGCGAGGGGCGCGGCGGTGGCACCGGTCGGCCCGCCGGGGGGGAGTGTGGGTAATTTGATCGTGGGCGCGGCCGAAGGCTTTGGCGGCAGATTGATGCGCACGGTTTCCTTCTTCGGTTGGACCTTGCCGGTTTCCTTCTTCGGCGGCATGGCGCCCGTGGGAATGTTTGGGATGTTCTCAGCCATAAGATTTATTTTTGCCAAGATAGTTTTCCGACCATGGGTGTCAATCCCTTATTCGTGCCCGGACGCAGCGTCGTTTCGGGCCGGTTGGAGGTTTCGCTCAGGAACGATGCAACTTGAACCCATTAACCTGCGGCGATAAGGAGCAATATGGCAACGTGTGCCCGGCCCTGCCTTCAACCGCGACTTGTCCCCGCCCGGCGCCCCCGTTAGTCTTGGCCCATGGGACGACAATGGTTGCATGCAAAACGGCTGGTCGCCGGACTGAAAAAGGGCCGCACGACCGGCAAACTGGTTCGCGAAATTTCCGTGTCCGCCAAGATGGGCGGCGCGGACCCCGCCATGAACGCACGCCTAGCCACCGCCGTGGACAAGGCGAAAAAGGACAGCGTACCGCGCGATGTGATCGAACGCGCCATCAAGAAAGGCGCGGGCACGGGCGACGAGAAACTCATCATGGAACACGTCGTTTTCGAAGGTTACGCGCCCCACAAAGTGGGCGTCATCGTTGAAGTCTATACCGACAACGTGAATCGGACCGCCCCCGAAGTCCGCGTCCTGTTCAAGAAAGGGCAGTTGGGCACGGCAGGTAGCAACAAGTTCCTGTTCGACCATGTCGGCCTCGTGGAAGCGCATCATCCCGACGCGAACACCGACCGGGAAGCCGCCGCCATTGAAGCGGGCGCGAATGAATTTGAATCACTCGCCCACGAACAAAATGACGACATCCCCGAAGGCACGGCGGGCGCGCGCTTCATCTGCGATCGCACCGCCGTGCATGCGGTGGCCAAGTGGTTGGCCGCGAACGGCTGGACGGTGGTGACAAGTGAACTAGGCTACGTACCGAAACAAATTCCTGAACTCACCGACGCGCAAAAAACCGAGGTGGGCGAATTTTTCCAGACGCTCGACGACCATGAGGATGTCCACCGCGTGTGGGCGGCGATGAAATGAAGCGGGGGGGGGCAATCATTCTTTTTCTCCTGGCCGGCGTGGTTTCAGGCGCCGCGCAATTCGACGGGCCCGGCTCACCCGGCATCACCCCGTCGCTCATCCGGCTGTTCGGCACGAACACGGCCTTCACCGCTCAGGTGGAAGTCCAGATCCTCGGATTGGACCAGAAGGAACGCGTCGGCATGCCAATGATTTTCACCCGACTCGACAGCAATATCCGGGTGGAGTTGGATGTGGCCCGAATGCGGAATCGCGAACAACCCGACGCGCTCGCCCGGCTCGCACCGCTGGGCCTGGACCGCGTCATCAGCCTGATCCGTCCCGAACAACGCACGACCTGGGTGGCGTTTCCGAAATTGCAATCGGTCCTGAAGCTGGCCATGCCGCCGGCGGAAGCGGATGCCTTCCTCAAAAAAGCGAACGTTGAACGCACCCGACTAGCGCAGGAGAAAATGGAAGGTCACCCCTGCGCGAAGCAACGGGTGGTCATCACCGATGATAAAGCGGAAAAACACGAAGCGACCGTCTGGACCGCGACCGATCTCCGGGACTTCCCGGTTTGCGTGGCTACCCGGGAAGGAAATGACACGGTGGTGCTGCGTTTTCGACAAGTGCAGTTCACGCGCGCCGACACGAAAATTTTTGAGCCGCCAGCCGGCTCCACCGAATACGCAGACATGCCGGCGCTCCTGGCCGGCGCCGTGGTCAAATACATGCGCGGGCATTCCAGCCCAACTCCCGCCCAATCTCCTGCCCAGACCGCTTCCCCAACGAAAAAGAAGGAGCCTCAGCCCGTGCGGCGCTGATACCGCAGGATTTTAAACTCCGGCGTATCGCGGATTTCCTCCGCTAGTTCGAACTGGTCCTCAAACTGTGGAAAAAAAGCGTCGCCCACAACTTCGCGTTGGACAACCGTGAGCAACAACTCGGCGCACTGCGGCAACAACTGCTCGTAAATTTGCGCTCCACCACAGACAAACGCCTGCCGGTCGCCAACCAGCAGTGGCAATTCTTCCAAGGATCGAATCGTCTTCACGTCCGGATGGCAAAAGTCCGTGCGGCTCAGCACTACCGTCGTGCGATTCGGCAAAGGCCGGCCGATGGACTCAAAGGTTTTCCGTCCCATCACAAGCACATGGCCGGTGGTCGTCTGCTTGAACCATTGAAAATCCTCCGGTAAATACCAGGGGATTTTATTTCCGACGCCAATCACGCGATTGCGCGACATGGCGGCAATGGCTTTGAAAGGCTTCACGATTCGGGGGCGGCGACGCTTTTAGCGGCGGCGATGACGGCGCGCACCTTCGCGAGATCTTTTTTCCCGGGGGCCGATTCCACGCCACTCGAAACGTCCACGGCAAACGGTTGAACCCGGCGCACGGCTTCAGCCACGTTTTCGGGCGTCAACCCGCCGGCGAGAAAAATCGGACGCCCCAGTTTTTTCGCTTCCAAGGCAAGCTCCCAATTGAACTTCTCGCCTGTCCCGCCAAGCGCGCCAGGCGAAAAAGCGTCCAGCAACCAGGCGTCCGTCTGATAATCCGGCAGCACGGCGAGCGAAGCCGCATCGCGAATGCGAAACGCCTTCAGACTCATCAGGCCGAACTGGGTGCAAAAATCCGGCGGCTCGGCACCGTGAAATTGCAACAGGCTCACGCCGCACTCGGCGATGGCGCGCTGCACCGCCGCCGCCGGGGGATCAACAAATACGCCGACTTTCACGACGTGCGGCGGCAAGGCGCGGGCAATCTCCTTGGCGGTTGCCAATGGAATATAGCGGGGGCTGCGTTCGTAAAACATCAGCCCGATCATGTCCGCGCCCGCCGCCACCGCGCCGAGGCCATCGCTCACGCTGGTCACACCACAAATTTTCACATTCACGCTCATGCAATTGCCGGCCCAGCGTAAGCGGGAATCAGATGAACGGAAAGCGTCGTTTCAATCCGTTCCAGACTCTGGCGATGGAACTGCCGGTCGCCGGCACCCAAAAGTTGTTGTTCTGCATCTTAAATCGCTTGCTCCGAATCCCAGCGACGAGATTGCCAGATTAGATCAAGTGTAAGCCGACGATCACGCGCAAGAGCCTGTTTGACTTGGGTTGGTGATTTGGAAAGACTTCTCCCCGACGTATGCCGGCAAAAAGTAGTACGCAAAAAAGTCGTTCCACCCGTCAACAAACGCGGGAACTGGATGTTCAGATCAATTTCATCGAGGGCGTGGTCCGCCGCGATCCCGGTTACGTGGAAGCATTGCAACTGTTGGGCGACACCTACACCAAACGCGGGCGGTTCACCGAAGGCTTGGGCGTGGACGAACGGCTCGCGCAATTGGAACCGGGCAACCCACTGGTTTTCTACAACCTCGCGTGCAGCTATTCGCTCACCGGGCAGTGCAATTTGGCGGTGCAGGCGCTCGAACAGGCGTTCCAACTCGGCTATCGCGACTTTGCCTGGCTCGCCCGGGACCCCGATCTCCGCAAGCTACGCAAACACCCACTCTACGCGCAGATTCGCGCCACCATTCGCCGGCTCAAGGCCAAGCTGACTTGAACCGGCGCTGGTGTTCCCCCGGCAGGTGCTTTAGCCTTGCGCCATGAACGTAACCGTTCGTGGCAAAAACCGGCCCTACCGCACCGTCACCTTCGACGCGCCGCGCAATCACATCCGCCTCATTGAGCAACGGTTGTTGCCGCACACATTTAAAATCGTTGCCCCCCGAACCTTTCGCGAAACCGCCACCGCCATCCACAACATGACCGTGCGCGGCGCGGGCGCGATTGGCGCGACGGCGGCTTACGGTTTGGCGCAGGGCGCCCGGGCATTTCGCGGGAGCAACCGCCGAAAGTTTTCCAGCCATGTTGAAACCGTTTACACCGTCCTCAAGGCCGCCCGGCCCACCGCAGTGGATCCGGTCAACGCCATGAATGAAATCCGACGCGTCATGGCGCAGGGTAAATCCGTCGCGGAACAACAGGCAATCGCGCTCGCGGCGGCCGAGGAATTCGCCAACGCGGATGTCCAACATTGCGCCAGGATCGGGTGGCACGGCGCGAAATTGATTCGCAATGGCATGAAGATTTTGACGCACTGTAACGCAGGCTGGCTGGCATTTGTGGACGTTGGTTCGGCCACCGCGCCAATGTATGCGGCGCAGGCCGCGGGGAAAAAATTTCACGTCTTCTGCGATGAAACCCGGCCGCGTTCACAGGGTGCGACGCTCACGGCCTGGGAACTCGCGCAACAAGGGGTTGCGCACGAGATCATTGCGGACAACGCCGCCGGTCATTTGATGCAACGCGGCGAGATTGATCTCGTCATTGTCGGCAGCGACCGCACACTCGGTCGCACGGGTGAGGTGGCCAACAAGATTGGCACCTACGCCAAGGCGGTGCTGGCGAAACGGCACGAGATTCCGTTCTACGTGGCCATTCCACTTTCGACGATTGATTGGAACCTCCGACGTGGACGGGATATTCCGATCGAAGAACGGCACGAAAACGAAGTACTGGGCGCGTGGGGTGTAACTCCAAGCCCAAAGTCTAAAGTCCACGGTCTAAAGTCAGGCAAACGCGTATATGTGCGCGTGGCAAACCCGACGAGTGGCGCGCGGAATCCAGGCTTTGATGTGACCCCGGCGGAACTGATTACCGGTATCATTACCCCGGTGGGAATTTTCCAGCCAACCGAGCTTTGGCCCCGCCGCCGGGAGTTGGGCTTCACCGGCTAAGCCGGACAAACAAATTATGAACTACTTAAATCGTCTTTGGCTGTTGCTCGGACTGACCTTGGTGAGCGGTTGCGCGGGCGCACAAGCCGTCAGTGATCAGCCCAGCACTGCGGCAGCGACAAACAACAACAACGTCACCAGCACCAATACCTTCATCGGCTGGTCAACAAACGGGGCCGCCATTTTTCAGAATTACCGGGTGGCGCGCGAATGGAAGAGTCTGCTGCCAACGAACAATCCGGCCCTCGCGACGAATCCCCCGGCGATGAAGATGGACGGAACGAACGCGACGTTCACAAATCAGGTCTTCGCCGGCTTCCTCCCTGAATCCCTGAACCAACTCGTCTGGACCAATTTCATCGCCCATACCAACGGGCGCGACTTGCAAATCTGGTCACAACGCACCCGTCCCGTCGGTTGGCCCAAGCTGGCGCCGATCATCCGGTGGAACACCAACAGTCTCCTTTGGGGAATGAAGGGCTTCACGGCCCTGAGTCCGTGTTGGGAGGGCGAAGGCAACCCCGGCCAGGTGCCCATCACCTTGCTCACTCGTCGGCACGGCTACACCCGCGGCCACAGCATGGGGTTGGAGGGCTATAGTACGCAACGGCTCGGCTCATATGTCTGGTTCCTGGCGGCGGATAATTCCGTTGTCACCCGAACCATCCGCCGGGAAGTGGTGCGTACCGGCAAGCAAGGCGACTACACGCTTTTCGTGTTTGACCGCGACCTCCCGGACACGATCCAACCCCTCCGGGTGGCCGCCCTGGCCGAGGTTCAAACCCGGTATCTTTCTTCGGCCAGCGGAGGCAGTGGAAACTTTCCTGTCTTCAAAACGGAACAAGGTGGCCAAGTCAGCGCGGACGTACCCGGCTTCACCATCAATACCTGGAAAGGCGGGGATTCCGGATCGCCCAACCTGCTCCCCTTGCCGGGCGAATTGGTATTTTTCAGCGGACGTTCCACCTCCGGCCCCAGCGCCGATATGCAAGCGGATATGGACACGCTTTCGAAAATGGAAGGGTTGAACCCGAACGATTATCAGCTCCAGTGGGTGGATCTATCGAAATTTCCGAGTTACTAAATTAAAGCCGGGAGTTTCTGTGTTTCAGAATGAGAATAAACTGGCAGACTCAAGCGGTTGATATCTCGCTGGCGGCGCAGACTGCGGGCATGTTCATCTGGAATAAATACACCTGAAAACAACTACCGCAAGTAATCCACCGACAAAAAGACCACCAATTAACCACCAGCCGGGATTCAAACTCGGAGTTTGCTCAAGTTCCTTGCGGGCCCACTCTTTCTTTGCTTCCCAGTCCGCATCTCTCCGCTCTTTTTGGGCGCGAGCCTCGTCCGCTGCGCGCCGCTCCATCTCTGCTTTGGCGCAAGCATCCTCCTCATGCTCAATTCGGATAAGTTCTGCAACACGGAGGCGAATATAAAAAGCCCGCGCTGCGTCACCCTCTCCACCCGTCTCAGCAACAGCCTCTGTCCAGAGACCCGGACGAATGAATCGGCGCTGCAACTCTTCCGCCACAACTTCGTAGTAACGTTTATTTGCCATGACGCTGAATGCTGTACAAGGTGCCATGCTAGGGGCCGGCTCACAAAATCGGTAGAGAATGGTGTGCGCTCCAGGGTTCGAACCTGGGACCCCTTCCGTGTGAAGGAAATGCTCTACCACTGAGCTAAGCACGCAGCGGCCAAGAGACTAAGCATTCGCCCGCAGACTTCAAGCCCTTCTTCAATGGTTGCGCGGCACTGACCAAAAGTTATGGTCACAACCTGCCCCCGCAACATCCGGGGCAACTGCCGGGATTTCCCTTGGAGAGCGCCGCCAGATTCAGGACACGTTGTCCGAGCAAGTCAGGCCGCGCTCTTCGCTCAGCCGCATTGCTGCGGGCGCCGCGGTGGCATCCCGATGACACATCGGAATCCAACCGTGGGACCTCACCCCCCGACAACAACAATTTGTACGATCGTTACTCGCGAATGTTTCCAAGGCTTCCGTGACTTGCCACCCAAGCCGGGCTGCGGACCGTCGTCCCAGGAATCAGGTCGGACACCCGCTTTCACTCGATGCTGCCCAGTCATTCGCGGATAGCACGGACAAATCGGCGCCCTCCAAACCATAGCGACTTGGGCATCGTTGCGCCGTGGTACAGCCATTGCTGAAATGACGCAGGCAGGCTGTGACGTTTGTAACCACCACGGTCTGCTCAAAAGGAGCGTCGTAATTGTGATGAGCATCAAGCCAGTCAGACTCGAAACTGGGAATGACCACCACCGGATAGGAAGTCGGCGTCGCATGGCATTGGGCCTCGCGCTGGCAATGCTGATCGGGGCGATGCCAGCCCACAGCGAAAGCCTTTCCACCCCGACGAAACTCTCCCTCAGCCCTTTACCCGTGCCAACGGCAACGGCCGCCGACTCGGACCACTTCTCGCTGGTGACGGAACAGCGGCCAAAAAACTACCCGGCTACCAACGGGATTCCGGCCGGGTCCAGCATCGCCACGCGCCGGGTCCTGGAAGCGGCAACGTTTCTAAAACTTCAGCGCGTTGCGGCGAAAGATTCCCTCGCCGGTCTCTTCAGCACGCAGGCGGGTCACCGCGGTTTCAGTATCGCAGGAATTCAAGCCGGCTATGGGATGGCGTTTATGGACGAAGTCTTCACGCGGGGTCGGAATGGCACTGCCATGCAAGAGCCATCCTACATCGTTGTGAAAACCTCCCTCAAGTTCTGAAGCCTTCGGCACGAAGGCGGTGCATTGTTGGTTGCAGCCGGCGGTGTAAAGTCGCCCAAATCAAGTTTCTCCAATTCTCCGACTGCGTTCAGCCACGCCACGAATGGCAGCGAAGCCGTTCGAGCATTCGACCGTCGCTCCACTGGCGAGAGATCAACCCGCCCGACGGAAACCGCTTCGCCGTCAGTCGTGGTGGACTTCAAAAACCCGGCTGGTTTTGGCGGCGCCGGCCGCCAAGGCAATGGCTAACGTGTGAAAAGGCTTGGCAGAAAAGTGGTCAGCAGCGGCAGATACGTGACCAGTAACACACCCACAAATTGCACCAGCAACATGGGAATCACGGCGCGCATCACCTCGACGATGGGTTTGTTAAAACGATACGAAGCGAGCAACAAATTCAACCCGATCGGGGGCGCGAGGTAACCGAGTTCCATGTTCACCAGAAAAATGATGCCCAGATGCACCGGGTCAATCCCGAAGGCCAATCCCACCGGCACGAGCAAGGGCACCACCACCACGATGGCCGCGTAGATCTCGATCAGCCCGCCGACGAGGATCAGCACCACGTTTAAGGCGAGCAGAAACAACCAACGCGAGTGAATCGTTGCTGTGGCCCAGTCCACCAGTTTCTCCGGCGCATGCTCGGTGATGAGAAAATTCGTGAAGCCCATCGCCGTGCCCAGGATCAGCAGGATGCCGCCGACCAGCAGGCCGCACTCGACCATCACGCGCGGCACATCGCGGCGGACATTGAGATCGCGATGCACGACGGTTTGGGTGAACAAGGCGTAAAGAGTCGTGACGGCGGCGGCTTCGGTCGGCAGCGCGAACCGGCTGAAGAAGGTCACGAACGCCACGACCGGCAGCAGCAATTCCCATTTTGCGTCCCAGATCGCCGCGCGCGCGGCGTCCAAATCAAATCGCGGCCGTTCGCTCACATCGTGGGCGCCTACCCGCACGCCCCACGCGATGACCAGCGCCACCATCACCACGCCGGGGACAATGCCGCCCAGGAACATTTCCCGGACCGACACTTGCGCGACCAAGGCGTAGAGGATCAGCGGCAGACATGGCGGAAATAAAATCCCCAGCGATCCCGCACCCGTGAGCAAACCCAGGGCGTTGCGCTCGGAAAATTTCGCGGAGATCAGAACCGGCATTAACATTCCGCCCAGCGCAAGGATGGTCACCCCCGAGCCGCCGGTAAACGTGGTAAAGAACGCGCAAACCAACGCCGTCACCACCGCCGGCCCGCCCCGGATGTGCCCAAACCAGGCCATGAATACCCGGACCAATCGCTGTGACGCACCGCTCTCGGCCAGAAAATATCCGGCCAGCGTGAACAGTGGCACCATGGCCAGAATCGGATTCGTCACCTGGTCGTAATGATCCAAAGGAATGGACGCCAGCGGCGCCCCGCGGGCCCAAAACAAAATCGCCGCCGTGCCACCAAGGGTCACGAAGATCGGCGCGCCGAGCACCGTAGCGATGATCAACATCACCAGGGCCGGAATCAGGAGTTGTCCCGGCGTGAACGGCGGATGTGACACGACTCCGCCGGCCACCACCGTAAGCCCGATGGCCAGCGCTCGCCCGCGCCACGTCGTTGCCGAGTGCCAGAGCAGACGCCAGGCGATCAAACCAAAACCCACCGGCATGGCCGCCTGGACCCACCAGGTGGGAATGTGGTACGCAAGCTTGCCACCCGCTTCCTGTTCGCCCAGTACGAATTGGGAGGCCGCCACGGCGAGGCAGGCGGTGACGAGCGCGGCGAACATGCCGCTTATGATCGCTGCCGCCTGTTTTTTCCAGCCGGTCAGAAATTGGGGTAGGCTCGAGAGGGCGAGCAGCCGGTTCTCGCGCGCCGCGATGACGCCGCCCAACATGCCGGCCACCAAGGTGAGGTGGCGGAGAAAATCATCCGCCCCGTGTATGCCAAACGGCAAACCGAGCCGGCGGAGAACCTCCGACACCGGTAATACCACCATCAGCGCCAGCACGAGCACCAGCAGCCAGTTCTCGCAGCCATGCGCCGCCGCCAGCCAGCGGGGCTTTGCCACAGTGATGGCCGCGTTCGGCGCTCGGGATTCGCCGATCATTTGGCCGCCGGTTTTCCGGACCGAAATTCCGCCAGGGCGGCCTGTACTTCATCGAACAAATCCGCCGGCACAACGGTCCCGCGCAGCTTGGGATAAACCTTGGCAATGTCCGTCTGCCATTCCTGCAGCCCGGCCGGCGACGGCGTATAAACTTGCAGATGCTGTTTCTCTCGCATCGTGGCTAGGGCGGCCGTGTCTTCGTTGCGGCTGTTGCGACGGATTTCCACGCCGTTCGCCTCGCCGCTTTTGCGCAGGGCCGCCTGTGTTTCCGGTGGCAGCTTGTCCCAGGCATGCCGCGTGATGACCATCGCCCCGACGACCGGCGCATAATTTACGTCCAGCATGTGACCCGCCACCGTTGGGATCTGGAGAAAGTTCGCCAGGAACGCCGGACTGGGGACGGTGTTGATCATGTCCGTCTGGAGGCTGCTAAGAATCTTGTCCGGCTCGAGCACGACGGGGTTGTAGAAATCCTTTAACAGCTCCACGGTGGTGGCATCGCCGGAAGCGGCATAAACATTCATCGGTTTGAGATCCACCGGTCGCAGGATGGGCTTCTTCGAGAACAATCGGACCCAGCCGGCGTCTCCCCAGAACAGGACCACGTAACCTTTCTCAAAAAAAGTTTTCTCCAGCCGCGGACGCAGCCGTTCCCGCACGAAGTCCACCTCATCCCACGAACGGAACATCATCGGCATCAACTGCAAGGCCGAGACGGAGCGGTCAATCTGCTGCATGCCGATGGCGGTGAGCATCGCGCCGTCGAGTTGAGCCACCCGCGGATTCATCCGCCGCACAATCGTCGGCTCGCCCCCTTGGGTGCCGGGGAAAATGTCCAGGGCCACCCCGCCGCCCGGCGCGGACTTCCTCTGCTCGCCCATGCTTTGCAGGCTCTGGTGAAACGAGGAACCCCGCGGCGCGACCGTCGCGACGCGCAGCTTGAACGCTGGCTCTGCCGCCCGCACCGGCAGAGCTGCAGCCAGCCCGGCCAGCGCGACGAGTTTAAGGAAATTTGGAAAATGGGAATTTGTTTTCAGTTTCATTTACGAATCGGTTTAAGGACTGGGTTCGAGCGGCGGCAGAAAAAGCTTGTCCGTACGCGACAGCAACCAGCGCGCGCGTCGTTGCATGATCAGGTTGACCAGCCGGGTGGGTGGGTCGTTGTCGGGATTGATGGCCAGCGCCTGCTGCAACAGCTTCTCAAATTGGTCCCGGTCCTCGGCTGAAATGGACACCGCCTCGGCATAACTCACATAGGGACCGCTCAGTTTTCCGGCCGACAGCTCGACCGCCCGGTCAAAATGTTTTCGGGCGCGCGCGGCGCGATCGCTGTCACCCGTGGCGCGGCCCATCTCGAACGTGATTAAAAAACCGTGAATCGCGCCGTGATCCCACGTTTCGTCCAAGACCAGCGAGCGATCAATCATCGCTTCCACCTGGGGCAGATCGCCGACGGCATTCGGACTGTCCTTGGATATGGCGATGGCGGCCGCCCACGAAACCGCCGACCAGTAAAGCAGCGGTACGTCGGCTTTGCGCAATGGCTCGACCGCCGCCTTGGGATTGTCCTTGAGCCGCTGCCTGAAGCCCGGATGCCGCGCTTCCAACCCGCGCAAGCCATAATCCCGGGCTCGCAAATACAGCCGCCGCGCGCGCGCCTGCAACTCGCGCGCCCGGACGAGGTTCTCGGTCTCAATTTCCTCCGCGTCCTGCTGTACGAACGCGAAGCCGTATTGCGTAAACCCGCTCGCGGTGGCGAAAAGCAAGCCTTGGTGGTCCGGACTTTCCGCGAGCAGG
>JANYBF010000584.1 GCA_025360895.1 Verrucomicrobiota bacterium | reverse complement strand
CAGCACTTCGACGATCGCGTGGTCGCCCACGACGAGCTCGGTGACGGCGTTGGTGAAATAACCCGCGCCGCCGGCCGTTACGTAGCTTTCGATCACGGTCAACTGGCTGTTCGCCTCCGCGACGATGACGTTGCGCGGCTGAATCGTCGCGCCACTTTGCTTCGCGGTGACAACGTAAATGAGCTGCACCGGTTCCTCGACCACTTTACCGGCGGGCACATGAATAAACCCGCCGTCGAGGAAGAACGCCTGATTGAGTGCGGTAAAAGCGTTGTCGCCGGCCGGCGACGGCGGCGCGAGATGTTTCTCCAGCAGCGCCGGTTCCGCCGCGAGCACGGCGGCGACGTTGGAGACTTTCACGCCCACCGGCAGCTTGCCAATTTTGGAAAGCGCCGCGGCGTAATGACCATTCACGAACACCAAGCGCGCGCCCGGCAAGTTGGCGAAAGGAAACTTTTTGAGCGCTTCCGCCGCCAGGCCGTCCGAGGCCGTTTCAAACGCCGGCTTGAAAGGCAGTTTCGCGATGGGTGCGACATTCGTGAAACGCCAATCCTCATGCTCCAACGTTGGGAAACCGAGTTGCGCGAAGCGGGCGAGTCCCCCCTTGCGGAGCGGGAGCATCCAGGCCGGCTGTTTTGCTTCACACTCAAAGTGGCTGAAGTTTTCCAAATACGTATCCGCGACCGGCGCGGGTTGTTTCTGTGTGGTCGGGGCCATGTTCGGTTTCAAAAATATCCCAATTGAGCGCATAGCGTTTCATGCCGGCGCCGCGGAAGCAAGTCTGCTGCGAAGCGCTCTCCAATCCGACCTCCCCGGCGGGCGGCGGGCGGGATTGTGAAATAAATCACAAAACCGGCTTGCCTGCCAAAATGCCGCCGACTACGCTCCCATGCAACGCCGAGTATTGGCGTTGCGTTCCCATGCCAGAAACCACTGAAGTCGGCTACAACTCGAAGATCGAGGGTGATGTCATTGTCACCCGGGTTGATGCTGCCCTGAACTGGTTTCGCAAGAACTCCATCTGGCCGATGCCCATGGGTTTGGCCTGCTGCGCCATCGAATTGATGGCCACGGGCGCGAGCCGTTTTGATATTTCGCGGTTCGGCATGGAGGTCATGCGTTTTTCCCCCCGGCAATCGGACTGCATGGTCGTCGCGGGCACGGTGACTTACAAGATGGCGCTGGCGGTGAAGCGCATTTACGACCAGATGGCCGAGCCGAAATACGTCATCGCCATGGGCGCATGCGCCTCGACCGGCGGCATGTATCGCAGCTATTCCGTCTTGCAGGGCGTGGATAACTTAATCCCGGTGGATGTTTATGTGGCTGGCTGCCCCCCGCGCCCGGAGGCACTGCTCGACGCACTGATGAAGCTACAAAACAAAATCGCACATGAACCACTGCTGGGCGATTTGAAGAAAGCAAGTTGAACTGAATTTTAGCCACGGATGAAACACAGATTCCTAGAACTAAGGCCTAGCTTTCATCTGTGTTTCATCCGTGTTTCATCCGTGGCTCAATAGTTTTAACCAATGGCCATACGCGAACTCGCACAACGACTCAAAGCCCAGTTCGGAGATTTACTCTCCGAACCAACGGAGTTTCGCGGTGAACTCTCGTTGAGCATCGCGGACGCGGAACGCGTCGTCGAAGTCTGCGCGTTCGCAAAGAAGGAACTTGGCTTTGATTTTCTCACGGACGTTTCCAGCGTGGACAACTACGGCGAGGACCCGCGCTGGACAATTGTTTATGAGCTTTATGGCATCGGCCATAACCAATACCTGCGGCTCAAGGCGAACGTAAGCGAGGAGAAGTCCGAATTGCCGACAGTCACGACCGTCTGGCGGACGGCAGATTGGCACGAACGCGAGATCTACGACATGATGGGCGTCCGCTTTCGCGGACATCCCGACTTGCGGCGCATCATCATGTGGGAAGGTTATCCCTACTTCCCACTCCGCAAAGATTTCCCGCTCGGCGGCAAACCGACGGATTTACCGGAAATTGCTTTCACCAAGACCGCGCCCATCGAAGGCGGGCCGTTTGTGACCGCGCCGGGCAGCAAAGATGCAATCGAGCGCGAGCCGCGCGCCAAAACATTCGAAGGCTGAGATGACAAAAGCTTTCGATATGAAAATAACGCCAAAAATGAAACTCGGGATTGTTGGGTTTCAAAGCGCTTGCCTATGCAAATCAGGCAAAACTTATGGCAAGTGCTGTTTCCGTCTAGAACTGACTTATTTGGTTATCGCTGCACTCGTATCAGTTCTATTGGCTATTGTGTTTTTCACCATGGAGGCGCACAGCAGCTTTTTTGTCGCCTCGCTAGTGATTGTTGCTGCGGCAGCATCAGCCAATTTTTTCAGAAAGCGTTTCAGAAAATAGTCATGCCCGAAGTTCAAGCAATCGAGGTTCGCGACTCTGCTGCCAAAGCGGCGGTGGTGGCGCGGTCTTTTCCGCCCGCTGAAGATTTGCAGGACATGCAGGGCGAGAAGATGGTCCTCAACATGGGCCCGTCGCATCCGTCCACGCACGGCGTGTTGCGCATCATTCTGGAACTGGACGGCGAGATCATCACCAAGGCCGTGCCGGACATCGGCTACCTGCATCGCGGCGACGAGAAAATCGCCGAGAACATGACGTGGACCCAGTTCATCCCTTACACGGATCGGCTGGATTATCTCGCGCCGATGGCGAACAACGTCGCCTACGCGCTGGCGGTCGAAAAACTCCTCGGCATTCACGACAAACTCCCGCCGCGCTGCCAATATCTCCGCGTCATCTGCGCGGAACTGGCGCGCATTTCATCGCATTTGCTCGGGGTCGGCTGTTTCGCGATGGACGTAGGCGCCATGACGGTTTTCCTGCTCACGTTCACCGAGCGCGAAAAAATTTACAACCTCTGCGAATCGCTCACCGGCGCGCGGTTCACGACGAGTTACACACGCATCGGCGGCGTTTCACGCGATACGCCACCCGGTTGGTGCGATGCCGTGCGCAAGTTTCTCCACGAAGTCGTCGTCAACATCGCCGAGGTCGAGACGTTGCTCACGCGCAACAAAATCTGGGTGGATCGCACCAAGGATGTCGGCGTGATCTCGAAAGAGGAGGCCATTGATTTCGGCCTGAGCGGTCCAAACCTGCGCGGTTGCGGCGTGGATTACGATCTTCGCAAAGCGCAGCCGTATCTTTGCTACCAAGATTTGCAGTTCGACGTGCCACTCGGCTCGGTGGGTGATTGCTACGACCGCTACCTGGTGCGCATGGAAGAAATGCGCCAGAGCGTCCGCCTCGTCCATCAGTGCCTCGACAAGCTTCCTGGCGGCTTTGAGAACAAATCAAAAGAGCCGGTCAACGTGGCGGATGGCAAAATCGTTTTGCCGCCGAAGAACAAAGTCATGTCGAGCATGGAAGAATTGATCCATCAATTCATGCTCGTGACGCAGGGCATGAACTGTCCGCCCGGTGAAGTTTATTTCGGTCACGAAAATCCGAAAGGCGAACTCGGCTTTTACATCAACAGTCGCGGCGGTGGCACGCCGTATCGGATGAAGATCCGCAGCCCCAGCTTCGTGAACCTGAGCATCCTGTCGCATCTGTTACCCGGCCACATGATGAGCGACACGGTTTCGATCCTGGGTTCGTTTGATTTTGTGATGGGAGAATGTGACCGATGAAAAGCTCTCCCCCACAACCGTTCTTGGGCTTACGCACTGTTATCTACAATGTGGTGAACCTGACTGAGGCCAAAGCTTGGTACGCTTCTGCCTTGAAGATTAAGCCATATTTCGACCAGCCGTTTTATGTTGGGTTCAATGTCGGAGGCTACGAATTGGG
>JANYBF010000536.1 GCA_025360895.1 Verrucomicrobiota bacterium | reverse complement strand
TTTTGAATTTGGCCTATCCAATCAGGCGCCAACACTGGCGAGTTCTTCGTTAGTGACCACGTTCTGGATCTTGAACTGTTCGGCGTGCATGCCGGGGTCGGCGCGGAAGGAGAGCTTGCCGAAGTAACGCTTTTCCATCTCGATGAGATGCTTCTCGTCCTCGCTGCGCAGGCGTTCCAGCACGGTCGGATTTACGACGATCCGGAGTTGAAAGTCGGATTCATCGCGGGTGCGCTTCTTGAGGATTTCCTGCAGCTTGCGCTGGATTTCCACGCTCATCGTTTCAGTGCTCTTGACCTTGCCCTTGCCTTTGCAGTACGGGCAATCATCGTAAACCGCCGAGCGCACACTTTCGCTGTGGCGCTGGCGGGTCATCTCCATGAGGCCGAGTTGGGAGATCGGCAGGATGTGGGTTTTGGCCTTGTCGCGCCGGAGGCCATCTTTTACGCGCTGATAAACCGCCTGCTGATCCCGGCGGGATTTCATGTCAATGAAGTCGAGCACGATCAAGCCGCCCATGTTGCGCAGCCGCAGTTGCCGGCAGATTTCATCCGCGGACTCGATGTTGACCTTGAGGATGGTGGTTTCCTGATCCTTGCCGCCCTTGTGGCGGCCCGTGTTCACGTCAATCGCCACCAGCGCTTCAGTTTCATCAATGACGATGTAGCCGCCGCCCTTGAGATGCACCTGGCGGGAGAACGCGTTCTCCAGTTGTTTGCTGATGTTGAACCGATCGAACACCGGCTGCGCGTCGGCGTACAAAATCACCTTGCTGGCGGAGCGCCGGGAGATCTTGGAAATCATCTCCTTCATCCGGTCGCACGCCTTGGCGTTGTCAATAATGATGCGTTCGACATCCTCGGTCAGGAAGTCACGCACGGTGCGCTCGATCAAGTCCGGCTCCTGGAACACACAGGTGGCGGGGGGGCGGCTCTTGATGTTCGCTTGAATCGTCTGCCACTCTTCGAGCAGCAACGCCAAATCGCGGACGAAGTAACGTTTCTGTTGACCTTCGCCAGCCGTGCGCATGATGACGCCCATGCCGTCCGGGATGGCCAGTTCTCGCAAGATTTTTTTCAAGCGCTGGCGCTCCGGCTGATTTTCAATCTTACGCGAAATGCCGCTCTGATCGGAGTTCGGGAGCAGCACCAGATAGCGGCCGGGTAACACAAGGTTGGTGGTGATACGCGGGCCTTTGGTGCCGATCGGGCCTTTGGTAACTTGGACGATGATCTCCGCCCCCGGGGAATAAAGGCGCGGAATGTCTTTCTGCGTGATGCGGGGCCGGTCGCGTTTTTTGGTCGGGCGCTCGACGATTTCCACGCCGCTGTCGAATTGATTCGGCACAATGTCCCAATAGTGAAGGAACGCGTTCTTCTCGAAGCCGATGTCCACGAACGCGGCTTTCAAGCCGTCTTCGAGATTGCGGACCTTACCTTTGAAGATGCTGCCCACCAGCCGTTCCTCGGTAGTGCGTTCGATGTTGAACTCCTCGAGTTTGCCATCTTCGGATACCGCGACGCGGGTTTCGAGCGTCTCGGCGTTGATGATAACTTCCTTGTGAATTTTCTTCTGAGGTCGGATCAATCGTTGAACTTTTTTGACGAGATTTGAAGCCGCGACCTTGATGGTTTCGACGAGGCCCTTAGGTTGTTCCTTGATCTTGACCGGCTCGAATGGTTTTTCCGCCTCGACCTTGGCGGGCGTATTCAGATGCGGCTCGCGGGATTCATCTTTGCCGTGTTCATGCGTTGGCGCCGGCGCGGGTGCGCCCTCGGGCGGCAACCCCGCGGCGACGTTCTCTGCGCGTTCGATCTCGCCTTGATGCCGTTTCTCAAACAGCCGGTCCTGGCCACCCGCGGTTTCCGCCACCACTTCGGCGCGAGCTTGCGTCGCTTCGCGGTCATTTTTTTGCGGGCCCTGGCCCAGACCGCCACTGGGGCGGAATCTCATGCCACGCCGACGGCGGCCGGAATTTCTGTCACTCATAGTTAATATCCTCTTCGATAGATGTGAACGTTTTGGAGCAAGCCGATCGCGATCAACGAGCCAATCACTGAAGACCCGCCGTAAGACAACAGCGGCAGTGGAATGCCCGTCACCGGCATCAATCGGATGTTCATTCCGATGTTGATGAATACGTGGCTGAACAGGAGTGTCACTACCCCCGCCGCCAACACTTTGCCCAAGCGATCGCGTGCCTGGCCGGCGATCCTCAATCCCGTGAAGAGGACCACCGCGTACAGCGTGAGCACTGTCACGCTTCCGACAAAACCTTTCTCCTCGGCAATGACGGAGAAAATAAAATCCGTGTGCGCCGCGCCCGGGGGCAGGAAACCGCCGGCGGTCTGATTGCCTTGGCGCCAGCCTTTGCCGGTGAAGCCGCCGGAGCCGACGGAGATCAATGCCTGCTTGGCTTGGTAGGATTTCTCCTGTTGGAGGCGACGGGCTTCCGCCTTTTGTTTGGGCGTGGCGTTCGGCGGGGCAAAATCCTGGCCGAAGTAAACGAGCAGACGTTGCCTTTGATATTCCTCCAGTTTGATCTGCCAACTAGGTGGAGCGAATAGCACGTCCACCAAGATCAGCGACGCCATTACGCCCACGATCCCAATCAGTCGAAACAGGTAACGCCGCGGCACCCCGGCCACCAGCATCATGGCAAAGCCGGACGGAATGAAAACCAGCGCCGAACCGAGGTCCGGCTCCTTCATGACCAGGACAAACGGAAGCGCCAACAGCCCCAAAGCTTTCCAGAAATTCATGGGCGCGCGCAATTCATCCAAGGGTCGGCTCAGAAAGTGAGCCATCGCCAAGATGAAGGCGAGCTTGGCGAACTCGGAGGGTTGCAGGCTGAAAAAGCCGAGGTCGAACCAGCGGCGGGCGCCGCCGCGCATCGTTCCGAAAATCGGCACGGCGGCCAGGAGGAAGATTGTGCCCCAGTAAGCGACGAAGGACCAGCGGGCCAACGTGTGATAATCCACCAGGCACAACGCGACTGCGGCCCCGACGCCGACGCTGTACCAAACAATCTGGCGAAACCAAAGTTGCTTGATAAACGGCAAGCTGGCGGCGGCCTCGTTAACCATCGTGGCACTGAACACGAATGCCACGCCCACGCCCATTAGCCCAACAAGGGCGGCAAGTTGCAGCCGGTCGAGGCGCGGGGCGTTTTCGTTGATGGCGATGGGGTTCATTGCGCGGCGGCGGTCAATGGAATTGCGCCCGCCAACTTGTCGAAGTTTTTCAGCGCGAGATAAACATCCTTGGCGATCGGCGCGCAAGTTCCGCCGCCGGATTTGCCATTCTCCACCATGACGACAACGGCGAAGCGCGGTTTCTCGTAGGGCGCGAAGGAAATGAACCAGGTCGTATTCTTTTTCTCCCCTTGCTCCGTTCGTTCCGCAGTACCGGTCTTACCGCAAACGCGAAAACCTGTTCCCAAAACGTTGTTGCCCGTGCCTTCGAGATCCTCGGTTTCCGCCAGCATCGCCTCACGTAATAGCTTCAGACTTCGCTGGCTCACGCCGAGATTGTCGCGGATGCGGCCTTTCTCGTAAATCGTTGGGGGTTCGAGACCGGCAAGGTCGGAGGATTCGCGCCGATCAACCAGCCGTGGCCACAAAACTTTTCCACCATTCGCCAGCGCGCTGGTCATCACGGCCATCTGCAAGGGAGTAACGTCCATTTCACCCTGGCCGATACAAATGTTAGCGGTCGAACCAGCGGTCCAGTTGGCGTGAATCCGCTTGGCGCTTGGAAAATGTCCGGCGGCCTCCTGCATCAGCGGCAGGCCGATGCGTTCGCCGAGGTGCAGGCGTTGGCTGAGTTCCACAACTCGCTCGAAGACGCCGGGTCGCAATCCGTTGGTGATGAAATAGGCGTTGCTCGAACGCAGCAGGGCCCGGCGTAGGTCGTAATCCCCGGGTGGCGCCGTGTCGTTGAACTTTTGTTTACCAACGTAAATGACGCCCTTGTTTGGATTCGCTGGATTGGCTGCAACCCGGTAAATCTCCTGCGGGTTCAATCCATTCTCCAGCGCCGCCAGCGCCACGATGGTTTTGAAAATCGAGCCGGCCTGATACTGCTCACCGGTGGCGCGGTTCTTTTGCACGCCGACCTTGTCGTCGTGCCAGCGTTCAAGCTCCGGCTTGGTGAAGCCCTTGATAAAATTGTTCGGATCGGCGCTGGGCGACGAGGCGACGGCCAGCAGATCACCGGACTCAACTTCCATGACCACGACGGCCGCATGCGCATTGGGAACAGGGAGTTTGCGGATCGAAGCCTCGGCGGCTTGTTGGATTTTCAGGTCGAGTGTCAGGACGACGTTTTGACCGGGTTCGACCGGACTCCAGATGTTTTCGTTCTGACGATAACCGAGGTTGTTCACTTGAACCGATTTTGCTCCGGCACGTCCGCGGAGTTGCTGGTCGAAACCGCCTTCAATGCCCACCATCCCGCGGTAGTCGGGCATGCGATACCAGAAGAATGCCTCCTCACCCTCGGCGGAGCTGTCGTCCTTGCGCAAGTAACCCAGAACGTGGGCGGCGGTCGGGCCGAAGGGATAAACCCGCCGGGGTTGCACTTCCAACTCCAAGCCGCGCGAGTTGAAGGATTCCTCCGCGAACCGCGCGAGATGCAGACTGGAGATATTGCTGACCACGGGATACGGCAGCGAGAGGCGCGTTTCGTAGTGCCGGGAAAAGTTCGTGTAGTCCAATGTGAGTGGCGCTTTCAACACGTCGGCGACCTGACTCACAACCCCGTTAGCGACCCGATACCGCGAGTCGCGCGCAATGGTCTGCGCCTGGCCATCCTTGAGCTTGGTGAACTGGGTGCTGACAGTGGTGAAGCCCAGCCAGTCCTTCCAGAACGGCAGATCATTGGTCACGACCCGGCGAGGACGGGCGCGGGTGTATTCCTTCTTGAAGGCGCCGCTGAGATCTTCGAGGTAAAGATTGATGTTGTAGCTGGGGCGGTTGTCCGCGAGCACCGCTCCGTTGCGATCTAGAATTTTTCCGCGCACGGCCGGCAGTCGGACGGAACGGGAGGACTGGATTTCGAGACTTTCCTGGTAACGTCCCTTATTGACAATTTGCACCCACCAAAGACCGGCGAACAGCACCGCCAGGCTGGCGCAAAGCATGATCGTCAGCAACTGGAGCTGCGAGTCATTCCGTTTGAGTTGGTCAAAAATTATCACTGTTTTCAATCCAAAGACTGGCAGCTGAAGTCTACAGTCACCAAGTTGTCCGGGGTCGCTGGCAACTTTAGGCTTTGGGCTTTGAACTTTAGACTCATGGTGAATTCCTTCGCCGTCGGATTTCGCGGTCGGGACGGAAACTGGTTTCGATGATGCGTTGGTAACCGAGCGCGTGGTTCAACCAGCCAAAAGTGATGAAAAAGATCGGCGCGGCCACGGCCCCACCGACGCTCATTACCACCCATTGCCAGAGCGAACCCCAACCGAGCGATGGCGAATGACCGAGCGTCAGCAGGATGAGGATGGACAAGGCCGGCACTACGGCGCTGGCGAGCAGGCCGAGAACGACCTGGGCGTAAGTTTGATCCCGCAAAATCAAATCGCGGCGCGGTTGCACCAGAAAGCCAACCAGTAAGAGCGGCAGTACACTCGTGCCGAGCGGATTGGCGGAAAGGGTGTCGAAGAGCAAACCGCCCAGAACGGCCACCGTGATCATCATGGGCGGACCGGAACTTAATGCGGTATAAACCATCAGCGCCGGCAGCAGATCCACCTGCGCGCCGAACAGTTGCCGAATGCCATGGAACACGCCGGCGCCAAAAACAGCCCCGACTGTCGCAAGCAGGATCAGAATATTCGGTAACTTGGTCATGGAAATAGGACCCACACTTCTTCGAGCGCGTTCAAATTTGCCACCAACTTCACCTGCGCTTCGATGTAAAGGCCGGATTCAACTGAGTGAGCATCGGCGACGATGCCAATAGGAATGCCCTTGGGGTAGATGGCGCTTAATCCGCTGGTGACGACGCTTTGTCCGGGCTTGAGATTCGCGCGATTGGCGAGATAGGTCAGGTTGACGAACGAACCGTCGAATCGCCCGGCGCTGGTGATGATGCCTGACTCGGCGGCCTCGCCCAGGATGGCGGCGGGAACTTTGCAATTGGCGTCGCCAATCAGAACCACGCGCGCACTCGTTAAACCCACTGCTGACACCCGACCGATCAGGCCATCCGGCGTGAGAACGGGCATGTTCTCTCGCAGATCGTCGCGGCTGCCGCGGTCAATCAGCACGGTGCGCCACCAGTTCGCCGGATCGCGCGCGATGACGTGGGCCAGTTTGAGTTTCCACGGAGATTTTTCGTTCCAGCCGACGAGTTGCCGCAAGCGGATATTTTCGCGGGTAGTTTCGCCGGCTTGCATTAGCTGGAAGCGCAACTCCTGATTCTGACGCCGCAAGGCCTCGTTGGCGCGGATGAATTCGCTCTTGGGCAACAGGGCATCGCCCGCTTTAGCAGTGGCTTGCTGGGCGGCACCCGTCACGCCAAAGAGCGGCAGGAAGATGCTGCCAATGGCGAGCTTGAGGCGTGCGGCCGTACTACCCGGCAGGTTCAAAACCAGCAAAGTGAGCAGAGCCACCAAGGCTAAAGCGATATAATACGGCCGCTTAAACATCTGTCCGCGTCATGCGCCGGAAATCTCCGGCATTGTCGCACGGCGAACGCTTGAGGAATTACTTGGCGTTGGTAGTGACCCGCTTGAGAAATTGGAGTTCCTCCAGGACCCGACCGGTGCCCAAGGCGACGGCGGTGAGCGGGTCATCGGCAATGTGGACGGGCAAGCCGGTTTCTTCGGCCACCAGTCGGTCAATGCCGCGCAACAACGCTCCGCCGCCCGCCATCACAATACCGCGATCTACGAGATCGGCGGCAAGTTCGGGGGGACAACGTTCGAGGGTCAGGCGGATGGATTCCAATATGCTTGAAAGCGGCTCCTGCAAGGCTTCGCGAATTTCTTCCGAGCGAATGGTCAGCGTTTTTGGCAGACCCGAGCTCAGATCACGACCCTTCACTTCCATGGTTAATTCCTGCTCCTGCGGAAAAGCCGAACCGATGCGTATCTTGACTTCTTCCGCAGTGCGTTCACCGATCATTAAGTTGTAGGCCCGTTTCATGTGCGCCACGATCGTATCGTCAAATTCGTCCCCGCCCACCCGCAGGCTACGGCTGAAGACGATCCCGGCCAGGGAGATGATTGCGATTTCGCAAGTCCCGCCGCCAATATCCACGATCATGTTGCCCGCCGGTTCATGCACCGGCAGACCGACGCCGATGGCTGAAGCCATCGGTTGTTCGATTAAATAGACCTCCCGCGCCCCAGCGTGCGTGGCCGAGTCTTTAACCGCCCGTTTTTCCACTTCGGTAATTCCCGAAGGCACCGCCACCACAACACGGGGGGAAATCAGTTTCCGGTGATGCACTTTCTGGATGAAGTGACGCAACATGGCTTCGGTGATTTCGAAGTCGGCAATCACGCCGTCCTTCATGGGTCGAATCGCCACGATGTTTCCGGGCGTGCGGCCCAACATCCGTTTGGCTTCCTCCCCGACCGCCAACACGTTCGTCGTCCCAGCCTGAATGGCCACGACCGAGGGTTCGCGCAGGACAATGCCTCGGTCTCGTACATAGACGAGCGAGTTGGCAGTGCCAAGGTCTATCCCAATGTCGTTGGAAAACAGGCTTTTAAGTTGTGTCCACATGAACTGAGCCTAACACCCGCAAGTAAAGAGACGCCCGGGCGGGTGGTCAAGTGGAATCCCAATGCGTTGGATGCGGCGCAGGCCCGCCCAGCGGGCCGCTGAATAGGCGGAATCATTCTTGAGTGACTACCCCTCCTGATGCAACCTGCGCTCCAAATGCCAATAAACTTAACGCGCTGGTTTTCCGGCCTGATTCTCGGCACCACCGTTCTGAGCGCCGTCGCGCAGTCCAACTGGCCGCAATTTCGGGGCGAACAATCGCTTGGGGTGGCGACTAATCCGAATCTGCCCACTACCTGGAGCGCCACCCAAAATGTTGTTTGGAAAACTGCAGTGCCGGGCTTCGGCTGGTCTTCGCCAGTGGTTTGGGGCGACCAGGTTTTCGTAACCTCCGTCGTCCGCGACGGTGAAGTCGAGCCGCCCAAGAAAGGACTCTATTTTGGGGGCGAACGGCGGTCGCCGTCCACGAACACTCAGCATTGGATGGTCTATGCCTTCAACTGGTCAACCGGGAAACAGCTCTGGGAGAAGGAAGTTCACGCCGGCTTGCCCAACACCTCCGTTCATCTGAAAAACACTTACGCCTCGGAAACGCCGCTGACGGATGGCGAACGCGTTTACGCTTACTTCGGCAACCTCGGCCTGTTCGGCCTCGACCTGAACGGCAAGGAAGTGTGGTCTCAAAAAACGGGAGGATTTAAAACGCGCGCCGGCTGGGGCACAGCGGCTTCGCCCGTGCTGCACCAAGATCAAATCTTCATCGTCAATGACAACGACGAAAAGTCGTTCCTCGCCGCGTTCAACAAAAAAACCGGCAAGGAACTCTGGCGGGTTGAACGGGATGAGCAGAGCAATTGGGCCACACCCTTCGTTTGGAAAAATGCGCAGCGCACCGAATTAATCCTGCCCGGCACCAAGCGCGTCCGTTCTTACGATCTGGACGGCAAGTTGCTTTGGGAATTCGGCGGCATGTCCTCCATTGTCGTTCCGACGCCTTTTGAAAAATCCGGACTGCTTTACGTTTGTTCCGGCTATGTCGGCGACAAGACCCGTCCGGTGTTTGCGATTCACCCGGGCGCCACGGGCGACATCAGCCTCAAGGACGGGGAAACCAGCAATGAATTCATTGCGTGGTATGAAAAATCCGCCGCACCCTACAATCCCTCGCCCATAGCCTACGGCGATTATTTCTACGTGCTGTTTGATTTCGGCTTTCTGAGTTGTCGCAACGCGAAGACCGGCAAGGAGGTCTATGAGAAACAACGCATCAACCTCGACGGCACTTCCGGTTTCACCGCTTCCCCGTGGGCGTACGACAATAGGATTTTTTGCCTGAGCGAGGATGGCGACACGTTTGTGTTCCAAGCTGGCCCGGAATTCAAATTGATCGGCAAAAACAGTCTGGGTGAAATGTGTATGGCCACCCCGGCGATTGCCCGCGACAGCCTCATTCTCCGCACCGCCAGCAATCTTTATCGGATCAAAAACTCCGAACTCAAGCTGCAGCCATGAAGATTCTTTTTGAAGCCACGAGCGACGACGCTTTGGTTTGCTGGAATCGCGACCATCTGCCGCATTGGGAGCGGCCGCAACCATGAACATTTCACTCAGAACCTTTTTTAAAACTCCAACCCCGATCGTAGCAGCCGACGTAAGGAGGCTCACCTCTCCTGCCTTTTCCACACCGCTGAACTCCAAGGTCAGAGCCTCTTCACGTCGGCTGCCATCATTCAAGAAGGCGCTGCGTGTTGTTGCCGTTACCCATCTATGCCTGGGGCTTGGCTCGGTAGCCGCGTGGGCCGCCGAAGACTTTCCCAAACCCTACGACTCCGAGACGCACGGCCAGCCCATGTCCGCCGAGGAAGCCGCGCGCAGCTTCAAGATGCCACCGGGCTTTAAGGTCAGCGTATTTGCCAACGAGCCGGACGTGCGTCAGCCCATCGCGATGACGTTTGATCCGCGCGGACGGCTTTGGGTTGCCGAGAACTACACCTACGCCGAGGCGAAGGTGCGCTACGACACCAACCTCTCCGACCGGGTGCTGATTTTCGAAGATACGAACCACGACGGTCACTTTGACAAACGCACGGTGTTCTATGATCAAGCGAAAGTTCTCACCAGCGTTGAGATCGGCTTGGGCGGCGTGTTTCTGATGTGCCCACCGCGCCTGCTGTTCATTCCCGATCGTAATCACGACGATATTCCCGACGGCGAACCCGAGGTGTTGCTCGATGGTTTTGATGTCACGGGCGGCAATCACCACACCTTTGCCAACGGTCTCCGCTGGGGACCGGACGGCTGGCTTTGGGGCCGTGTCGGCATCTCGAATACCCCGCGCATCGGCCGGCCCGGCACACCCGAAGCCGAACGCGTACGCATGAACGGCGGCATTTGGCGTTACCATCCGACCCGGCGCATTGTCGAAATGGTCTGCTCCGGCACCACGAATCCCTGGGGCAACGACTGGAACGCGTTGGGCGAACCTTTCTTCATCAACACCGTCATCGGTCACCTCTGGCACGCGATTCCCGGCGCGCACTTCAAACTCATGTACGGTGACGATGTGAACCCGCACACTTACGGGTTGATTGATCAGCACGCCGATCATTACCACTTCGACACCGGCGCCGGCTGGACGAAATCGCGTGCGGCCTTCGACGGTAGTTCCTTCGCAGCGGGCAGCGATTCGCTGGGTGGCGGTCACGCGCACACCGGCTTGATGATATACCAGGGCGACAACTGGCCGGACGAATATCGCGGCCAGCTGTTCACGCTGAATTTTCACGGCCGCCGCATCAACGTCGAACGCCTCGAACGGCAGGGCTCCGGTTACGT
>JANYBF010000525.1 GCA_025360895.1 Verrucomicrobiota bacterium | reverse complement strand
TTCTGCCTCAAGGAACTCGCCGCCGTCCGAAAAAGAATCCGGCGTGACGTTCACTACGCCCATGATCAATGCCGGGCGCGGAAAACGGAATTCAAACTGGCGTGCGCGGAAAATCATTCATCGCCGATTCGCAGATCCCTAACTCGCGCCGGCCCCGGACTTTTGAATCAATTCAATCTCGTAGCCCTCCGGGGCATCAATAAAGGCGAAGACCGTGCCGGATGAACTGGTCGTCGGGCCATCCGAATACTTGAGGCCAAGTTTCGCCAAGTGCTGGCCAAACGCTTCCAAACTGTCCACCTCGAACGCCAGATGCGTCAGATCGGGTTGAACCTGTACTGAATCGCTGCCGGGGAAAAAGCAAATCTCGATCAGCTCCGCGCTCGCCGGCGCTTTGAGGAAGGCGAGTTCCGAGCCGCGCGGAGACTTGTGCCGGCGCAGTTCCTCCAGACCGAGGACTTCCCGGTAAAATTTAACCGTGCGTTCGAGATCGTTCACGCGGTAACGGGTGTGCAAAAGTTTTTTGGCCAGACTCATGCCCGAAGCCTAGCTCGAAGGGTTGCGCGAGCAAAGCGGCAATTCGGCAACCGTGCAACTTGCCCAACGCGCGCTAATCCGGCATTGTGCGCCATGCGGATTAGAAATTTGCTGCCCCTCGGACTGCTCGGGCTAACGCTGTCGTGCGATAAGGAATTGCCCGCCACCCTGCCTGCGCCAGCCAGTCCCAACACCCATACCTTCCAAGTCAAAGGCATCGTCGTGGAGTTGTTGCCTGCCGACAAATCCATCCGCATCCAGCACGAGAAAATCCCCGGCTACATGGATGCCATGACCATGCCGTTTGATGTGAAGGATTCGAATGAGCTGGCCGGTTTGAACGCGGGCGACACCGTTACCTTTCGCATGTTGGTCACAGACAAAAACGGCTGGATTGATCAAATTAAAAAAGGAGACGGACTGAAGCCGGGCAATAAGCTGCCGGCGAGCGCTCCAGTTCGCATCGCGCGTGACGTCGAGCCATTGAAGCTGGGCGACGCACTGCCCGAATATCACTTCACCAACCAGCTCGGGCAGGCGGTGAGCTTGAGTCAGTTTCGGGGACAGGCGCTGGCTATCACGTTCATCTTCACGCGTTGCCCGTTTCCAACCTTCTGCCCGTTGATGTCGAATAATTATCGCGCCGTGCAGGACGCCTTGCTCGCGAATCCCAGCGCGCCGACAAACTGGCAATTGCTGACCCTGACGTTCGATCCAGAATTCGACACGCCGGAAAAATTGAAAAACTACGCCGCCATCTACGGCTGCAATCCCCAACACTGGAGTTTCCTGACGGGCGCGCTGATTGACGTTACGGCGCTGGGCGAGCAATTTGGTCTGACCTTCTGGCGCGATTCGCAGACCGGTATCAGCCACAACCTGCGTACGGTAATCGTGGACGCGCAGGGGCATGTGCAAAAGATAATCACCGAGAACAAATGGACGCCGGACGAGTTGACGGAGGAATTGCTGAAGGCCGCTGCCGTAAAGCTATAGCCCTGCCAGTGGGAATTACTCGGAAACCTGCCAGACGCGGCGGATTGTTTCGTGCATCTCGGGATCGAATGCTTTCAACTCCGCCCGGGTGAACGGTTGAAAATCATTCTTGCCGAAGAAGGCTTCCGTGGCTTCGGCGAAGTATTCCTTCTCGTTATTCAATGCGTAGTGACGTTCGTGATGGCCGTTGTAACGGAGCACGGAATTGTATTTCCCCGCCGCCTTCGCTTTTTGGTAACATTGCTCGATGCCGGGATGATGCTCGCCCAAGAAGCGCTGATGATAACCATGCGCCAGTTCATGCAGCACCATCCACGGCTGCTCCTTCGTCCATGTGAGGAAATTGTCCGGGTTCGCCAGTTCAACGCCGCCGGTCTTGTCCGGGTTCACGCCGTGGGTGCGCAACCATGCCTCCGATTCGTGATAGCACATGCAGGGAAACTGTTGGCTCGAGCGCTCGACCCAGATCGGGATCTGCCTTAACTGCGCCAGCGGCTGGGCGGGAATCACGTTGGTGATCTGCGCCAGTTGTGCGTCCAGCAACTGAAGCGTGGGCGTGCAGAGATTGGTTTCGGCAAGCAACTTCGCGTTCACCAACACGCGCCAGCCGTGGATGTTTTGTTCGACATAAGCCGAAGTGAGATCGTATTCCAACTTGGCGACGACGAGCGGAGGCGCGTTTGTCCCGGCAGCGATAGCGACGGTCACTGATGTCAACCAGACGGAAGCGATTGCTCCCGGCCAGTTCATATTGCCGCCGCAATCACATCGCCCATCTCACGCGTGCCGACTTTGCGGGCGTTTGCTTCACTCGGGCTGAAGATGTCGCCGGTGCGGTTGCCTGCGTTGATGGCTTTAGCTACGGCCTCAACAATGGCGTTGTGTGCGCCATATTCATTGAAGCTGTATAGCAACATCATCGCCGTGGAGAGGATTTGAGCTATGGGGTTGGCCAAGTTTTTCCCAGCAATGTCCGGAGCTGTACCTCCTGCCGGCTCAAAGAAACCGAATGTCCGCTCACCACTGGTTGCACCAAGACTTGCGCTGGGCAACATACCAAGGGAGCCGCCGAGTGCCGCCGCTTCGTCACTCAGAATATCGCCGAACATGTTTTCACACAACATTACGTC
>JANYBF010000524.1 GCA_025360895.1 Verrucomicrobiota bacterium | reverse complement strand
CCACGGGTGGTGCCACCCGGTTAGTTCGCTCCCCGACGTAACGCGATTACCGGGCGCCAATCCTACCGCGGCGTGCGCCGCACCCGCTCCCGCCAATAATCCAGCACGTCCTTCAACGTCTGTTCAAATGGGATCGCCGCGCGCCAGCCCGTGGCGGCATGAATTCGGGCGGGGCTGCCATAAAGATTGGGCAAATCAGACGGGCGCAGCCGCGTGGGGTCTTCCCGGACCTCGATCGATCGCACGGTGGAGTTGGCGAGGAAGAAATCCAGAATCTCTTGAATGGCATGGGATTCGCCAGAGCAAAGATTGTAAACCTCGCCGGGCTTGCCCTTTTCCAACAGCAGCCAGTAGCCGCGCACAATGTCGCGCACGTCGGTGTAATCGCGCCGCGCTTTCAGGTTCCCCACGAGCAACACCGGTTCACGCAGGCCCAACTCAATCTCCGCGATCTGCTTGGCAAACGCGGAAGTCACGAACACTTCGCCGCGCCGCGGCCCGTCATGGTTGAACGCCCGCGCCCGGAGGCACGGAATGCCATAGCTGCAAAAGTATTGATGGGCCAGCAAATCCTGCGCAACCTTGCTCACGGCGTACGGCGAGAGCGGGCGCAGTTGGTGTTCTTCCGTCACAGGCAACTCCCCTTCGGGCACGAGTCCGTATTCCTCGCTCGATCCCACCACCAGCAAGCGGGGAAAAGGCCCGCCCCGCTGGCGGATCGCTTCCAGCAAGTGAACCTGGCCGATGACATTCGTCTGCAATGTTTCGGCGGGCGCGTGCCATGAGGTCATCACCTGACTCTGGCCCGCGAGATGGAAAATCCAGTTAGGCCGGGTCGTGGCCAACATCGCTGACACGGAAGATTGATCGCGCAAATCCGCCTCCACCAGTTGAAGCCGGTTGCGCAGCAGGTCGATGTTTTCGGTGTTACTACGCCAGCGACTGGCGCCAAAAACCTCGGCCCCTTGCGCCAACACGTACTCGGCCATGTGGCTGCCGACAAATCCGGTGACACCGGTGATAAGCACTCGCATGCGGCGAGTATCCGATTGCCGTCGGAGTTGTCAAAGCGGATCCGGGAGGCGCGAATACGGGCGAGTTGGGAATTCAGCAACCGATTACCGTTTCGCGACTTTATTAACGACTTTGGCCGCGCGCGGCTTTACCTTGGGGGCATCGCCCCATAAACCTTCCAGATCGTAACGTTCGCGGGCGTCGGCGCGCATGACGTGAACGATCACATCGAAGAAATCCAACACCACCCACGGGCCCTGCATCGTCCCGTCCACGACGCGCGGCCGCACTTCATGCTCGTCGCGCAACTCGTCGGTGATCTCGTTCACGATGGCGCGCAGGTGTGGTTCGCTCGTGCCGGAGGCGATCACGAAATAATCCGTCACGCTCGAAAGCTTCCGGACATCGAGGATCACGATATCTTCCGCTTTTCGATTGTCCGCGAACTCGCGGCAGAGCAGGGCCAGTTTTTTTGAGTCCATCACTCGGGAGCTTGCGGCAGAATGGCTCAAAGATAAAGGCGATTGTTGCGGAGGGCCTCAGCGACTGCGGCAGGCACCAGCTGGTCAATTGCTTGCCCCGTCTGGACGCGCGCTCTAATTTGCGACGAGGACACGCCGAACGGAAAACCCCGGAGCGTTTGCCCACGAAACGGCGGCGGAAGCGGCACGAGTTCATCTCCGGGACGCGGAATGACCGCAAACCCCACAAGTTTTGCGAGTTCCCCGGCCTCCCGCCATTTCGGCAGGCTGGCCACGTTGTCCGCGCCGATGAGGTAGAACAACTGCGCGTCCCGAAAGCGCCGGGCGTAATCCCGGACCGTATCAATCGTGAACGAAACACCGCCGCGCTGGATTTCCTGATCATCCACTTCGCAGTTGGCTTTGCCCGCAAGCGCGAGTCGGAGTAATTGCATCCGGGTGGCGGCGGGCGCGAATTGGTTGTCAGTTTTGAAGGGGGATTGCGCCGCGAGAATGAAGAACAACCGCGTTAAATCCAGTTCCTCGATGGCGGCCTGCGCCAGCAGCAGATGACCGGTGTGAATCGGGTCAAACGATCCGCCAAAAAGTCCAATGCGTTGCATCGCTTAAAAGGTAATAAATCCGTTCACCGATTGAAATGCCGGTCGGCAAAATTCAGATATTGCGCCCAATCATATTCCGTGGTGTCGTGCTTGCCGGTGCGCAAATGGTAGCCAATGAAATCGCCGACGGGTCGGTCGGCCACGGGTTGCGTGTCTACGCCCAGGCCGGGTCGGCCGAAAAGTAGGTAAACCGGCTCCGCGCCCTTCGCCGCCAGAAATTCCCCGCGTGGATCTGCCCAGAGGTCTTCGGTCGCGCTGGCCACGTAAACCGGACGGGGCGCGACCAGGGCGATCAATTCGTGCTGGTCCACCGGCAAGTCATCTTCGCGGTCGGAATACTGTTTGAAGTTGCCGCAGAACCAATGGGGAAACGCGCGATTGAGATTTGCCGTGCGTTCACCAAAGCGCCGGCGGGCCAACGCAGCACCGCCTTCGCCCGAGTCATTGGAAATGACAATGGCAAAACGTTCATCCCGCGCGCCCGCCCACAACGCAGTCTTTCCAAGTCGCGAATGACCAAGCACCGCAACGCGTTTTGCGTCCACCCGGGGCTCCGTCTCCAAATAATCCAGCGCGCGGCTCAAGCCCCACGCCCACGCGCTGATCGCGCCCCAATCATCCGGTTGGAACACCGAGTTCGTGCCGGCCGAACTCAACGCGGCCCGCACGCCCTGTTTCCAGCCTTCTGCGAAGTCGGGTTCCAGATCGCCGTAATACGCCGTCGCCAGGGCGTAACCGCGGGCCAGAATTGTTTCCACCGGCCAGCGCGCCGCCTCAATGCCACGGCACGTGGCGGTGGCGCGGTTGCTGACAATGCAACTGCTGCGTTCGCCGACCATCCACCGATCCGAAAGCTGGACATCTGGCTCCGTGCTCACGGCGTGATTGCCGTTGAAACTAAAACCAAGGAACGCGGGCGAGGGCTTTCTGGCAGCGTTGGGCAAATAGAGCAACAGGGTCATGTTTGGGCCATCCGCCTTGCCCGTGAACCAGATTACGATTTCCTTTCGTGTTGCCAGGCCGCCAAGGGCGTTCGTCAGCACCGACAGGGTCTCGAACCGCATATCGCTGGGCCGGTTCGGCGCGCGACCGTAAACCTGCTCCTCAAATAATCGAACCAGCTCCGGGCGGCGTTTCTCCCGCCACGCCATTGCATTCGTTACCGCCATGCCGTTGTTGCCAACGAGCGGATCGGGCAAGGTGTACGCCGGTACTTTCGCCTCGTCGTAGTTTGCCTTCGCGGGTTGGGAGAGGATGGAGGTGACGCCGGCCAGCAGCAAAGCTCCGGTCATTGGGGTGAAGTTCAGTTTCATGTCAGCAGCAACGGCGGATGCCGTTGAATCGTTGGTCCGTGGTTTCGACGTATAGTTCCGATACTGTTTTCGGCGGCGCATCGGCGTGGTGATCGCATTGGCATTCCTCGACCTGCGCCACCTGGGCCCGTTCCAGCTGCGTCTCACCCGAAAGCTCCTTCGCCAACGCCAGCGTCAACGCGGCGGTGCCCGCAATTCCACCAAACTTCTTGCCATCTTCCACCACCGCGTAATCCGGCAGCCAGACCGGTTCGCTTTCGTGCAACACCGCCGGCTTACGCCGGGAAAGCAGGAGAAACCATTCGCGCAGGCTCAACAGGACGATGGCTGACACCATGACCAGAAAAGAGCCGGCGACGAAGGCATCCAGACGATTGTTAAATTGTTGCGTCCTCCAGGTCCGGTCCAACGCGGACTTCTCGGCGGGCCATTTCGGGTCTGCCATCTGTGCGGTTGTCCCGGGATTGCTGATTTTTTCCTCCAGAGATTTTATTTGCGCCAGAAAGCCGATGCGCGGATCGGGATGCCATATTTTCTGCACGCCCGCCGTGAACGTGACCGACAACAACCACATCAGCGGCACAAGCGTGATAAACGCCAGCGCTGGCTTTGCCCTCGACCTTCGACCCTCGACCCTCGACTCCTCCTTCAGCCCCATCTTCAACAGAATCGTTGTTGCCAGGCACAACGCGATGGCGGCGAGCATTTGATTCGCGATGCCAAACAACGGCCAGAGCGAGTTGATTCCGCCCAACGGATCGCGCACGCCTTGAATCAGAAACGTGCCCCAGCCTGCGACCATCAATCCGCTCGCGAGCAAATTGGGTCCGACCGCTTTCGTGTCGCCGAGCGGTCTCCAGAGGTTGCCGAGAAAGTCCTGGAGAATGTAACGACCCACGCGCGTCCCGGCGTCGAGGGTCGTCAGGATGAACAACGCCTCGAACATGATCGCGAAGTGATACCAGAGATCGAGCCAGCGTCCGCTCACGACCTTGGAAAAAATCTGCGCCATGCCGACCGCCAGCGTTGCCGCGCCGCCCGTACGCCCGAACAAGGTGTGTTCGCCCACGTTCTGCGCGAGCGCATCCATGTGCTCGACCGTCACCGGGTAACCGATCGCCGTGACTTTCGCCGCCGTCAGCGCGGGTTCCCCCTTCACGTTCATGGCGAAATACACGCCCGGCTCCATCGTGCAGGCAGCGACGATGGCCATGATGGCCACGAGCGATTCGAGGCACATCGCGCCGTAACCGATGGGCCGGGCGTAGCTTTCGCGCGTGATGAGCTTGGGCGTCGTGCCGCTGGCGATGAGCGTATGAAAACCGGAGATCGCCCCGCAGGCAATCGTGATGAAGCAGAACGGAAAAAGTTTTCCGGCCACGACCAGGCCCGAGCCGTCCACGAATTTTGTCAGAGCGGGCATCTGCAAATCCGGCAGCACGAGAAAAATCCCTGCCGCCAGTGCGAAGATCGTGCCGAGTTTCATGAACGTGCTGAGATAATCGCGCGGCGCGAGCAGCAGCCACACCGGCAGCACGCTCGCCGCGAGGCCGTAAATGATGATCGCCCACGCCAGGGTGATGTCCTTCAAACCAAAAGCCGCCGCCCACTCAGGGCTCTCGTAAACCAGCTTCCCACCCCAGACCGCCAGAAACAGGAGAACCACGCCAATGGCCGACGCCTCCATGACTTTGCCCACCCGCCAATAGCGCATGTAGCCGCCCATGAACATGGCGATGGGAATCGTCGCGCTCACGGTGAACACGCCCCACGGACTTTCCGCCAGCGCCTTGACGACCACGAGGGCGAGCACCGCGAGCAAAATGATCATGATCGCGAGGATGGCCACCAGCGCGATCAGGCCGGCGGCTGTGTTCAATTCCTCCTTCACCATCTGCCCGAGCGATTTTCCGTTGCGCCGCATCGAGGCGAAGAGGATCACGAAGTCCTGCACCGCTCCGCCCAGGACCACACCGATGAGAATCCAGAGGGTGCCGGGCAAATAACCAAATTGCGCCGCCAATACCGGCCCGACGAGCGGCCCCGGACCCGAGATCGCCGCGAAGTGATGGCCGAAGACAATCCACTTGTTCGTCTTCACAAAATCCTTGCCGTCGTCGTTGACTTCGCACGGGGTGGCGCGGCGGTCGTTGAGCATAAGCACCCTCGCGGCTATCCACTTGGAATAAAAGCGGTAGCCGATGACGTAAGTGCAAAGAGCGGCGATGAGAATGAAGACCGAGTTGAGGTGTTCGCCGCGATGCAACGCGAGGGTACCGTAGGCCCATGCGCCCAGCAGGGCGACGAGCAGCCAGACAAAGTTCGCGATGAGTTTTTTCATGTTCTCAAGCTCGTGAAAGGCGTGTTGTAATCCATGCCGGGGGCGATGCCGAGAAAAAGATTCTCACACCCACCAACCCTTTAGCTCGTGGGAACCACGCTTTGGCCCGGTAATTCGCAGCCCGCTTGGCTGTACTTTTTAAACGAAAGAAAACATGAGGGCAGACACGGGGCGCCCACGCGTTCCACATTGTCTGCCCTTATGAATACCGACAAAAATGTTTCTCCACTGGCGGTTGCGGCGATGCAACCGGTAACTCACCTCAACTCACAACCTTAACCCGCCGCGGTGCGCGTGCTCAAGCTCGCGCTGGACGTGCATCTGTTGGAACACGTCGTGGCGATGCAATACGCCGGCAGCAGTCCCAAGCCTCCGCAGCGGTTCAAACCCAAGGATTTTCCGGTGTGGGTGCAAAAACAGATCGCCCAAGGCTGGAAGGTCATCTCCTGTTATGAAGCCGGGCCGTTTGGTTACGGCCT
>JANYBF010000511.1 GCA_025360895.1 Verrucomicrobiota bacterium | reverse complement strand
GCGGCGCGGTTTGTAGGTGGGCAAAGAGGCAAAGGGCAGCAAACTCATGCAAAGGCAGGGTAAAGGAATACCGCGTGATGAAAACCAAATTCAATTCAGAAAATTGCAAGAGCGCGGTTTACGCGCCCTTCTTAGTGCGCTCGACTACCTGCGGCCATGTTTTCTCAAATTCGACCACCAACTTTTTGAACGCCGCCTTCTCTGCATCGCGTCGCGCACTATCGGCGCTCTGATTGGATTGCCAAACATTCGTTAGCAAACGCCTTTTCTCCGTCGCTTCGAGAGCTGCATAAATAAATCCCGTCCGCGTATCCATCAACAGGGCTGAAGCAGTTACCGTTACGGATATTGTCCGAGTTGGAGACAACCCCAAAGTGACGACACTCAATGGTACGATTTTTTCATTTTCGTGAAAAGTTGTATCGAACGTGTATAAAAATACCATGTCTGCCTTCAACCGCGCAGCGGCTTCGCGCAGTTCCTTATCAGACTGCAAACTTTCCGGGAGGAGCAGGGAACTGATGCCGATGAGTCCGCCAACTTCAGAAAGCTTGGACATCCGCTGTACATCGGCGTCATCTTCAACTTCCCTCACCGTTATCACCGAGTAGCGTCCGTAACCGTGAACACCACCTTCGCGTTCCGTGGAGTAACTGCGATAGCGCGGTGATTGAACACGAATGGCAACGATGCTAGCAGGAAATTGCGCTGCCGGACGAGCCGCAAAACTTTCTTGCATGGTTGTGCTCGTGAACGAGGTAAAGTCCGCCCGCCCACTGGGAGTAATATAACTGGCACAGCCGCTCAATATCGTGGCGACCGCAATGATGAAGAGTAATGATAGTGTCCTCATAATCGTTTCTTTGGTTTCGTAACAACACCGGCTTCTTTTCAGGCATAGCCTTGCGTCCAGAGCCATTGACCGACGAGCTTTTACTCCATTCAAAACTTTACATTCCGCAGGGCCAGCGCGGCGACGGTGACGACGAGCATCATGCCCGCTGGCATGAATTTTTTCGTCTTGGCCAGCCGCATCGCGAACACGACCAGCAGCACCGCCATGAGAATGTCTGCCACGTTCGGCTGGAAGATGACCCCGATCGCGCAGAGGATAAGGGCTGCCGCGAAAGTTGCCGACATGATCAGCGAGACTTTGCTCTTCCCTTTGAAAAAGCCGAACAACCCGCCAACGAGCAACATCGCGATATAAATCCACAGAACTTGTTTTTGCATGCCGCAGCAGATTGCCTCATCCGCCCCGCACGTCCAAGCTCAGAATTTCCCCCGGCTCACACTCGGCCACGACTTCGAACGGGCGGCAGCAAATTTCGCAGTCCGTTGTGAAGCGTTGGGACGCCGAACTGGTATCCAACATCAAGTCGAAGGCCTGCCCGCAGAACGGACACTGGATTGTCTCGGAAACTTCCACGCGCTGACATTAAGTCCGACGGGCGGTGTTTGCCAACGCTAGATTTGCCGCAGTTTTGAAGTGTTTCGTTGGTGACTGGCGCTGCAAGGCCGAAGGATGCAGCGGTATCCGTCCTGCTTGTTTGCGACCAATCATGCGCGCTTTAAGTCCGCCCATTAAAGTCAAATTCATTGCCCTAGCGGTCGCGACCTTGTGCGCGGTCTCCGTGCCAGCCGCGATTACCAATGCGATCCTCTTTGTCACCCAGGTGCCGATGCCGAATGAGCGCAACAGCCTCACCTCTTCGAACGTCGCCGTGTCCGTTGTTTCGCCCACCGGAAATCACCTCGCGGACACCCCGCATGCCGGACGCGGTGGGGATCTGTGGATTCGTTACTCCAGTGGCGCAATCAGTAATCTCACCCGGCTTGCCGGTTATGGTTTGAGTGGCAATCAGGACGGATCGGGTATTGCGGTGCGCGATCCTTTCATACATTGGGGTGGCAAGAAGGCGATCTTCAGCATGGTAGTCGGTTCACCCACCACCGCAACCGACACCACAAAATATTTCTGGCAGCTTTACGAAATCACAAACTTTGTCACGCAAGGTTCCGTGCCGGTCATTATCAAAGTCCCCGGCCAACCGGCCAACTACAACAACGTGATGCCCTGTTACGGTACGGATGAGCGCATCATTTTCGCCTGTGATCGCCCCCGCGACGGTTCGCCACATCTCTATCCCCAACTCGACGAATACAACAGCATTCCCTCCAACACCGGTCTGTGGAGTTTAAATCCGGCGAACGCAGATCTGTTTCAACTTGATCATTCACCCAGCGGAGATTTTCACCCGTTGATTGACAGCTTCGGACGCTTGATTTTCACCCGCTGGGATCATCTCGTCCAGGACAGCACCGCCACCAATGACCGGCTGGGCAACTCAACCAATGGCACGTTCAACTACTTTGACGAGTCCACCACAAATCACAGTCTGGTCGCGCCGCCCGCTGAAACCTTCCCCGAACCGCGCTCGTTCGACGGCCCGCAGCTCGTCCTCACCAAGGTGCAAGGCAACACGATGAATTCCTTCTTTCCATGGATGCAGAATGAGGACGGCACGGGCTTGGAATTCATTAATCACATCGGACGCCACGAGCTCCTCGCGGGATTTCGCGGCTCGAGTTTCACCAACGATTCGAATCTGCGACAAACCTTTGCCATCACCAACCGCATCGTTCCCGGCACGAATTTCATTAATAACTTCTACACCCTGCGCGAGGACCCGTTGGTACCGGGAAGTTATTTCGGGGTGGACGCGCCAGACTTCGGCACGCACACGGCGGGACAAATCATCAAGCTCTACGGCCCGCCTGGTACAAATGCGGAAGCCATGACGCTCACCAGCGTTACGTCGCCGTCCGGCAAAGGCCCGAACGCTGCCGGCCTCTATCGTAATCCCCTGCCAATGGCCAACGGAACGCTGGTTGCCAGTTACACCCGCACCGCGACGGTGTTGGATACAAATGCAGGCACGGCCGCATTTCCCAAATCGGCTTACGCGAACTTCCGGCTCGTGGCACTGACCAACAACAACGGCATCTGGTCGGCTTCAACGAACCTCACGAGCGGGTTTGCTGGCACGGTTACGTATTGGGACGGTGCAGCGCGCGTCACCCATACGAATGGCTTTTGGGAATTGCAACCGGTCGAAGTCATCAGCCACACGGTGCCCGCGCGCCAGTTGAGTTCGGTCGCTCCGACTGAGGCAGCCGTGTTTACCGCGGAAGGCGTGGACATTCCGGTCATGCAAGACTGGTTGCGCTCGAACAATCTCGCCCTCCTCGTCAGCCGCAATGTCACGATGCGCGACCGCGCTGATCGCGAGCAACCGTTCAACCTCCGCATTCCCATTCCCGGCGGCGCGCAAACGGTCGGCACGAACACCGGAAAGATTTATGACATCGCCTACATTCAATTCTTGCAGGCCGATCAGTTACGCGGGCTGACACAAGGCACCACGAATCCCGTCCCCGGTCGGCGCGTGCTCGCGATGCCGATGCACGACTTCGCCGCCACGAATTTTAACATCCCCGTCACCAACAATCTCATCGGCGCAACGCTCCTCGGTAAGGACGGCTCGCAAGCCACCTTCGTCCCCGCCCGTCGCGCCATGACGCATCAGACCGTTCAGACCAACGGCCTCGAGGCTGTCCGCGAGCGCTATTGGATCACCTATCAGCCCGGCGAAATCCGTACGTGCGCCGTCTGCCACGGCTTGAACACACAGAATCAAGCCGGCGGCCCGCTCCCGACAAACTCCCCGGCCGCGTTGCAAGATTTGTTACGTTTTTGGAAATCGCAGACGGGCTACACAAAGATTCTTTCCGCCGGGGCGACGAACAAAACGTTCACGGCAAACATCTCCGGTCCAACGACGCGCCCGACGGTATTTGAAGCCACAACGGATTTTCAAACGTGGACGTCCGTGGCCACGAACGCCTCCAGCAGCAACGGCCTGTTTCTCCTGAGCGATCCAAGCACAACCAATTTCCCGTATCGCTTCTACCGCAGCAAAGTGCCATGACCAAGTTACCGTCGCCGGCCACCGCCGAAGATGCTGCCCATCAAACCACGGATGACCTGCCGGCCAATGCTGCTGCCGATGGCACTGCTGACCGAGCGCACTACACTTTTCGTAGCGATGATCGCCATGGAATCCGGTTCTCGCGCACCGCGTGAAACGGAACGCGGGAGGGGCGCAGGTGTGGAGGCAGATGAACCACCAAAAATTGAACCCCAGAACCCGCCGCCACTGGAAGTTTGAGGCGCACCGGCCGGAGGTGGCGTCTGCTGAACCGCCTGCGTGAGTTTCTCGTAGGCCGACTCCCGATCCACGACTTTGTCATAGACGCCGGCTACAATGGAGTTCGCCATGATCTGTTGGCGTTGCTGCGGCGTGATCGGCCCAAGCTGGCTGCGCGGCGGAATGATGAACGCCCGCTCCACCACTTGCGGCTGACCATTCTCGTCGAGACAGGAAACCAGCGCCTCGCCCACTCCTAGTTCCATCAACGCCTCGACTGTTTTGATTTTGGGATTTACCCGAAACGTATCCGCCGCCGCTTGCACGGCTTTCTGATCTCGGGGCGTGAAGGCGCGCAAAGCATGCTGAACACGATTGCCCAATTGCCCGAGCACATTGTCCGGCACGTCCCGCGGATTTTGCGTGACGAAAAATACCCCCACCCCTTTCGAGCGAACCAAGCGCACGATCTGTTCGATCTTCTCCAGCAATGCCGGCTCGATTTCATTAAACAGCAAGTGCGCCTCATCAAAAAAGAACACGAGCTTGGGTTTCGGCGGATCGCCCACTTCCGGCAACCGCTCGAACAGTTCCGACAGCAACCACAACAACAGCGTCGCATAGACACGCGGCGATTGCATGAGCCGGTCGGCGGCGAGGATGTTCACGATGCCGTGGCCATTGGCATCGGTCTGAATGAAATCGTCGAGGTTGAGCGCGGGCTCGGCAAAGTATTTGTCGGCGCCCTGCGATTCGAGCGCGAGCAGGTTGCGCTGGATCGCACCGATGCTGGCGGGTGAGATGTTGCCATACTTCGTGGTGAACTGCGCGGCGTTATTGCCCACGTATTGCAGCATGGCGCGCAGGTCTTTGAGATCGAGTAGCAGCAAACCGTTTTCATCCGCGACGTGAAAGACGATGTTCAACACGCCCGCCTGCGTGTCGTTCAATTGCAGCAAGCGGGCGAGCAATAGCGGGCCCATCTCCGAAATGGTCGCGCGGATGGGATGCCCCTTTTCACCGAACACATCCCAGAACGTGACTGGACAACCGGCGGGCGTGTAGCCATCGAGTTTGAGTTGTTTGACGCGCTCCTGAACTTTGGTTGACTGCCCGCCTGATTGCGATATGCCGGCGAGATCGCCCTTCACGTCGGCCAGAAACACCGGCACGCCCATCGCACTGAAACTCTCGGCCAGCACTTGCAGTGTGACGGTCTTACCCGTACCGGTCGCACCCGCGATAAGGCCATGGCGATTGGACATCTCCGGCAACAGGCAGATGTCGGTTTTACTTTTGGCAAACAGGATGGGTTCGGCGCTCATGCTGGCGGGAATCTGTCCACGCGCTAACGTCAAGTCAATCGCGCGTTGGCGGCGGGGGCGGATTTGGATTGGGCGGCAAAGATAGTTCCGCCGGTTTGCTGGTGGGAGCAGGGTCAACATCAATCACTGGAGGACCTCCACTCTGCTCCCGCTTCCGCAGCGCGATGACGGCAATCATGCACGCCGTCCACGTGGGCAG
>JANYBF010000509.1 GCA_025360895.1 Verrucomicrobiota bacterium | reverse complement strand
ACTGAACAATGCCCGAAACACGCCGACCGAGCGAAACTCCGCCGCGACATACACGCTCTGAATCCACCAGAAGTTGCCATTGCGCCAATCGCTCCACTCGTAGGTGATGAGCAATTGGCCAATCACCGCTCCGTTCACCTCGGCTACAAAATAAATCCCCTTCGCGGTGTCTTTCAGCAGGGCACGGACGCCTCGGCTGACGATGGTGGAGTTGAGTCGCAACTTCTCGGTTTCCCAAGCGAGGCGGGCGTTGAAATCGGCGATGACGGCAGCATCGGTCAGGCGGGCCTTGCGAATTTTCATCGGCCAAAAGAATAGTCTGGCCACCCGGGAAAACCAGCCTGCTCGTAGCCGACGACGTGAGGAGGCGGATGGCTCAGGCCTTCGTCGCCAATGGAATCCGCCTCCTCACGTCGGCGGCTACGAAAGCTACCCCAACCTGCGGTAAAATCCGTCCGTGGACGATAGGCCTATTGAGCTGCACTCCATCTTAGAGAGGAATCCCGAGGTGTCGGCGGTCAATCTCGCCAGCGAACATTTCAGAGGCTGGGTCGCCACCATGGCAAAATTTGCAACCTGCCACAGGCTTTCAGAAAGGTATACTCGACAACCAAAAGACCGGGATTTAGGGTCGTCATCAATGAACTGGAGATATACAACACGTCTGTTCCGTAGATCCTGTTAGCCTGCATTGATCGCTATGAACACACGAACGACACTACGAAGCGAACTACTATTGGGATTCATCGCCGTCCTCAGCGCGTTTCTGTTGGCCGGATGTGCAAGTTCGTCAGATTCCGCGAAGGCAGCGGCACGGACACCTTACGGACTGTTGCTGCAAGATGCAGCGAGCTATATCCAAGGCCTTAAGGCTCAGGGCAAGCTTCCTGGTTTTCACGAGGGTGAGCACGGCTTGGTCACCAGCATACCGGAGCCGGTACGGGAGAAGGAAGTCACTTTTCCTGTCTCCGTAGTTCTGCGCGCAACGAAAGAGGGCTCTGACCCTCTATACCGCTATACGATCATGAAGTCGGATTCGGGAGCGCCTTGGAAGATGATTGAAGCCACGAGTTGGGACAAGAATGGGCACGTTGTTGAACAGTTATTACCCAAATGATGCAGGCTGACAACTACTAAGCCCGAGCGGTCAACAGGCAATCCAGTATAAGTGCACCTCTGACCGCCGTCACCCACCGCCTCACTCGAATTTGAAATTCCGCTTTGCACTCTGCTCGCGGACGGCCAAAATCACCGCAGCATCGAGCGTGTTAGTCCCGGTCGCCTCTTTCATCCGCTGGGCAACATATTTTTCCCGCTCGCGGTTCAACTGATTGATCTTCGTCTGCAACTCGGCGCGCTCCTGGGAATTTTTTCCGATGAATGCCTTCCGCTCCCCAGAGTCCATCTTCTGCATCGCGACCGGCAGTTCCTCGATTTTCAATTTGGAAATCTCGAAATTCCGGTCCTTGGCGGCATCCACCAAATCCCACGCTGCGTTTTGGTAATTCGCCGAAGCCTTGGCCACGGAGCGTTGCACCACCGCGCCGGAAGCGGGGGCAAGGGCCGCAACGTTGGCGTCCTGCGCAACCTGCCGGGAAGCGCTGGCTCGGCCGGCGACACCGTACGCCAGATAGGTTTTGTTGAGTTCCACGCCCAGCGTCGCGATTTCCTGGTCCTGCGGCGTCTCGATGCTCACCACGGCGCGGTTTTGATCAATGACCAGATACTTGCCGTCGGCGAGATCCGCGCCGTCCTTCCATTTCGTGTTGATTCCCTCGGCTTCGCCACCGCAATGAATCGTGTTCACGATGATGCCTTTGGTAATGGCGGCTTTGCACGACTCCGAGTAGTTCACCGGCCCTTGCGTGAACGGCTCGTTGCCCGCGATGAAGATCGCCTTGTAAACATCCGCCCCCGAGCTCCACGCCAGTTCGTTGACGGCATCCCGAATAACCCACCCGCAATACTCGTCACCGCCATTGGTCCGTAACGCAAACAACTCCTCGGAAATCTTGTCGAG
>JANYBF010000504.1 GCA_025360895.1 Verrucomicrobiota bacterium | reverse complement strand
TACTCATCTCGTTTTGCGCAAATTTTTTGCCGCGCCACGGCCGTTAATCGGCGCCGACAGCTCGCGGAGAAACCGGCGGCCAGACTGCGGTGGAACGAAACATTGAAGATCGCTGGCAATGACGTAGCGTAGCTCCCAATGATCAACTCCTGCCTTAACTCAACCCCGATTTATCCAGGCAACGTATGGCATTGATCGCTTGCCCGGAGTGCGGCAAAGAGGTTTCCACCGCCGCCAAAGCTTGCCCGGCCTGTGGCTATCCGGTGGCCGAGCGGCAGAGTCCCGCGACCCAATCACCCGAAGCTCAAGCCCGCGCGGTTGACGCGCAGGCGGTGCTGCTTGAGGTGCATCCGTCGTGGTGGAACTTTGGCTGGCATCTGTTGTTTTTTTGGCTGGTGGTCCCGTTGGTGGTCGCGCTTTATCGGCGCCACGCTTTCGTCATGCGAATTTACGCCGACCGGGTTGCCATCGAGGAGGGCTTCTGGGCCAAAGAAACCAGCGAGTTTTTCATCAAAGATATTCGCGCCATTGACGTGCGCCAGGGAGTTTGGGGCCGGCTGGTCGGCATTGGCGATGTCACCATCTCAACGGCGGCGACGGTGGACGCGGCGGAAGAAGCGCGCGGGGTCGCGCAACCGAAACGAATCCGGGAACTCCTCATCTCCCAGCGCCAGCAGGGGCCAACCTAGCCGCTCGTTGAAACCGCTTCAACCGGCCCCAGCCTTCGGTAGGGGGTCAGTTTGACTTTGGATGGAGCGCCGAGCATTGCTCGGCATAGGCCGAACGCTTGTTTGTCCGGCCGAGCATTGCGCGGCGCTCCAAACGGACTCACTAGCCAGCCGACACGCTACACCAACCGCCGTCCTGCTTCTGACGGGGCTGGTTTCTTAAATATGGGGTAGGGTAACACCCCATAGCCCGCGCCCGCCGCGCCCGCCTAAACTCAGCGCATGAATAAAACGCTCGTTCACTTTGGAGGCAATGTATGTCTCTGATTTCGCTCGCGGTCACGCTGATCGTCATTGGTGTTCTGCTCTGGCTGGTCAACACCTACATCCCAATGGACGGGAAGATCAAAAAAATTCTCAACATCGTCGTAGTCATTTGTGTCGTCGTTTGGCTGTTGTTCGCCTTTGGCATTCTTGATCGCTCAAGCGAGATCCGCGTCCCGCAACTCAAATAACCGGCCTAGGACCAACCCATCAACTGTATGATACCCAAACACCCACAATTCCTCGAAGCCATCAACGACAAGAAGAAGATCAGCGTGCGGTTCTATTCCCAACCCGACAGCGGGGTGTTGGATCGCGTCTGTGCGCCGCTGGCTTATGGGCCGGGCGCTGACGCGAAGGACGGGCTGAATCGCTACTGGCTTTGGGACTACGCGAGCGACCCAGGCTTACATACCCTCAGCTTGCTGCCGCAACAGATTGTGGATTTGCAGGTACTCGGGGAGGGGTTTGATCCGGCCGAATTCGCCGGCGAGCTTCCACCGACAAAGGTCGCACAAACGGTTGATTCTCCTTCCACCGTTGTTTCATCAAGCGCTGCAGCTACGCCGACCCACTGAGTCGTAATGGATTCGTCAAGTCGGGCGCGAAATATTGGGGTATGCGAAAGATCCTTCGCCGACTTATTTCCGGTTTGCGCTTGCGCCTGTTTTTGCTGGCGTGCGCCCCGTTGGTAGGATGGATGGTGCCTACGGCGGCGAAAGATCGGCGGCGGCTGGAAAAACCCTTGGTTTCAATTGGGATGGATGCGGCGGTTTCTGATGAAGGATTGAATTGGTGAATCACTCAAGCCACGAGTCACGGGCGGGCGGGAATTGAACTCGTTAAATCCGCCGGTAGGGTAACACCCCATAGTCCTCGTCAGCGCTTCCGTGCATGGTGGTATCGGGAAGCGGAACACGCTTCCGAAATCAAGAGTCAACCGCCCGGATCAAGCACCGCTTATGAAGCACAACAAAAATCACGACAACGCCCCGGGCGCCGGCTCCCCTCTGGTGGCCGTTCACTTTGAGTTCACCCATCCCACCGCCCGCACCGTTTGTGTTGCGGGCACATTTAACAATTGGCACCCTACGACAAAATCCATGCACTCCTCCGGCAACGGCCATTGGGCGAAGGAAGCGTTCCTGCCGCCCGGCGACCATGAATACTGTCTGGTGGTGGACGGCCAATGGATGCCCGACCCGCTCGCCCGCGAAACCGTGGCCAATCCCTTCGGCGGGAGAAACTCGGTTCTGAAGGTGGCCAGCTCACCGGAAGCCGCGCATCTCGCCGACGCCGAAAATTTACCGCTGAAAAACACAAACAAACCGAAACAACCAAAACTATGAACAAACAAACCCAAGCAATCAGTGATGAAATGAGCCAATTGGCCGAGGATGCGCGCGCGTTGATGACCGCCACTGCCGACGTGGCCGGAGAAAAAGTCGGGGAAGCTCGCAAACGGCTCGCCGCCGCCTTGGAAAACGGCAAGGAAATCTATGGTCGCGTCCGCGACAAGGCGGTCGAAGGCGCGACGGTGGCGGATCAGACCGTTCGCGAGAATCCTTATCAAGCCATCGCCCTCGGCGTCGGTGTCGGGGCGCTCGTCGGGTTTCTCGTCGCGCGCCAGTGCGCTTGCCGCCGCGATTGATTTCGTTATGGACGAAGCCACCGTCAGCTTAAAGCAACTGGCCACGACCTCGAAGCATTTTGTGCGACGATTGTTGACCATCGGGGAAAACCGGCTCGAATTGCTGACGGTGGAAGTGCAGGCGGACCGTGAGCGGCTCCTGTACGCTTTCCTTTTGGCCCTCGGCGGGGCGGCGTTTGGCCTGCTTGCTTGCCTGACGCTCACGGCGGCCATCGTGGTTTCGTTGTGGGCTTACTCCCCGGTGGCCATCCTCCTGACGTTGACCGGTTGCTACACGGTCGCCGGGGCTTGGTATTGCTGGCGGCTCACCGGACTGCGGCGGGCTTGGCAGACGCTTTCCGCCACGCTCGATCAACTCCGAAAGGACCGTGCATGTTTGGAAAAAACCCTCGAATGAATCCGTTGGAGTTGCGGAAGCAAATTCTCATCGCCGAAAGCGAACTCAACCGCGCCCAACTACTCGGGGATCTAGCCGCGCTGAATTCGGAATTTTGTGCGCTCACCGATCGCGCCAAATCTTTCGGCACCCTTGCTTCGTCGGCGACGGTGCTGGTGACGGGGCTGGCGGCTTTCCGGCACAACAAGTCCGTGCCCTCCGCCGGAAAACCATCTTTCCTGCAAAAAGTTCTCAAAGGCGCCGGCATGGCTTCCACGCTCTGGCTGGCGTTTCATTCGCGGGATGGGGAGCGGAAAGGCAAATAACAAACCACCAGAAAGGTAAATTTATGTTGCGAAGCATCAAACAACTCTACGGCAACAAACTCGGCGCGTCCGATGGCGACCTCGGCCATGTGAAGGATTTCTATTTCGACGACCAAAATTGGGCGATTCGTTATCTCGTCGTGGATACAGGCTCATGGTTGACGGGGCGACAGGTGCTCCTCGCGCCCTATTCACTCGGTCGCCTCGATCAGGCCGAGAAAATTCTGCGCGTGAACCTGACTCGGAAACAGATCGAGAACAGCCCTTCGATTGAATCCCACAAACCGGTGTCGCGACAATATGAGGAGGAGTATTACCGATATTTCGGCTGGCCCTATTACTGGCAGGGCGACGGATTGTGGGGCCTGAGCGGTACGCCGATTTTGGATCTACCCGTGATGCCGCTCCCGAGCCAGCCCGCCGTCCCGGTTGGCCCACAATCCGGACGGGCCGACGCGCATCTACGCAGTGCCCATGCCGTGAAGGGTTACCACATTCAAGCCACCGACGGAATCGTCGGCCACGTCGCTGATTTTATGATGGACGCCGGGAGTTGGGCGATTGGCCAGTTGGTCGTCAAAACCGGGCACCGACTTTCCGGTCGAGACGTGCTGATCCCGACCAAAGGCGTGGCCCGGATCAGTTATGCTGACTCAGCCGTGTTCATAAATATGACCAAGGAAGCCGTTGAGCAAAGTTCCGTGCCCGAACTGGCGCCAGCGGGCACGGTGCTGTGATACTCCGGCTTGATCTAAGCCGAACGAATCTGCAACGCTGGCGACTGGCATCGCGGCGGGCCACGCGTTCGCCACGCCGTTCAACAATTGTATGAAAACCAATTCTTACGCCGTTCAAAACGCCAACACGCCGCTCGCGCCCTTCAACATTCAACGCCGCGCTCCCGGCGCGCACGATGTGGAAATCAAAATTGAGTTTTGCGGCGTCTGTCACACGGACGTGCATATCGCCCGGAATGAATGGCATGGCACGACTTATCCCTGCGTGCCTGGTCACGAAATCGTCGGCCGCGTTGTGCGCGTTGGCGCACAGGTGAAGAAATTCAAGGAAGGCGACCTCGCCGGCGTCGGCTGCCTGGTGGATTCCTGCCGCACCTGTGCGAACTGCAAGGACGACCTCGAACAATTCTGCGAAGCCAGCCCCACGTTCACTTACAACGCCCCGGACAAACACAGTGGCGGCATGACCTACGGCGGCTACTCCGAGCGCGTTGTCGTGGATGAAGCCTTCGTACTGCACATTATGAAGAATCTGAACCTCGCCGCCGCCGCACCACTCCTCTGTGCCGGCATCACCACGTATTCGCCGCTGCGCCACTACAAAGTTGGCAAAGGCCAGAAGGTCGGAGTCGTGGGCCTCGGCGGGCTGGGGCACATGGGCGTAAAACTGGCGAAAGCGTTTGGCGCGCACGTCGTGGTCTTCACGACCTCGCCGAACAAAGTCAAAGACGCATTGCGCCTTGGCGCGGATGAGGTGGTTAATTCCAAGATCGAAGCCGAGATGAAGAAACATCTCAACAGTTTCCATTTCATTCTCGACACGGTGGCCGCGCAACACGACATCAACGCCTACCTCCTGCTCTTAAAACGCGACGGCACCCTCACGCAAGTCGGCGTGCCGGCTGAACCCCTCGCCGTCAATGTCGGCAGCCTCATCTTTGGCCGGCGCAATTTCAGCGGCTCACTCATCGGCGGCATCAAGGAAACCCAGGAGATGCTCGATTTCTGCGGCCAACATAACATCACGTCTGACATCGAACTCATCCCCATCCAGAAAATCAATGAAGCCTACGAGCGTCTCGTAAAGAGCGACGTCAAATACCGCTTCGTCATAGATATGGCAACCTTGCCCGCAGCGGTTTGAGTAGCCGACGACGCAAGGAGGCGGATTCCCGGCTTGCCCCATTGCTCCCACCAGCACGGTAGGTGCGAAAACTTTGTAACCTTGGAATTCCGTTTATCAAAAACTCCGTTCGGTAATGACAGCGCCGGAATATGTCGCTCCTCTGGAGCTTGAGGGTTTTTGGGGTTGTCTTGCTACAAATATGCCGCGCCTACGGCGTTGGTTTTTGCGGCGAAGCTTCGCCCTATCTCACCGTGAGAAATTTCAAAGGCGCGGCGCACGTTTGTCCTTCTTCGTGGGGAGAAGACCGGGATGAGGGAGGGCGTTACTCGAATTAATGCCGCGCAGGCGGGTGCGGGAGCGCGCGGTTGAACTGGCCATCATCAACGATTATTCGGCGCCGGACGCGACGAAATCGGATTGGGAACCGGCCAAACGGGAATTGACCGATTCAATTCCAAGCCGGCAATAAATTCTCTGTTCGGAGTCATTTACCCAAGGCGCAACCGTCAACCCTTGCTCCGCAGCCCGGCGATCTGCCATACTGCACCTTCAATGTTGACACTTTCCAGCATCACCAAAGCATACGGCGGACGAACTTTGTTCTCCGACGTAACGCTCCAATTAAACCGTGGGGACCGCCTCGGCCTCGTCGGCCCGAACGGCGCGGGAAAGACCACGCTTTTTTCCATCATCCTCGGTGAAGAACCACCGAACGATGGCAAGATCATGACCGAGCGCAATGTCGTCATCGGCTATCTGCCGCAGGAAAGCACGCCCGTCGCGGATGAAACGGTCATCGAAATCGCCACGGCCATCTCACCGGAATTCGTCAAGCTTCGACGGATCATCAAGGCGTGGGAACACGATCATCCCATCGAAGCCCAGCATTCCGAAGACATCCACGACGATGTGCATGACCGTTACAACGAGCTGAACGGTTATCAAATCGAGGCCAAAGCGAAACAAATTCTCGCCGGCCTCAGCTTCCGCGAAAAAGATTTTGACCGGCCTGCCCGCGAGATGAGCGGCGGCTGGGTCATGCGGGCGCACCTTGCCCGGCTGCTCACGCAAGAGCCGGATTTGCTGATGCTGGACGAACCGACGAACCATCTCGACCTCGAAGCGTTGCTCTGGTTTCAGGAGTATTTGCAGGGTTATCCCGGCGCCATCCTCGTCATCTCCCACGACCGCGAATTTCTCAACAGCCTCGTCGGCGGTATTGTGGAAATTCGCCAGAGCAAACTGCTCCGCTATCGCGGCGACTACGATGAATATCTCGTCCAGCGCGACGCGGCCGAAGTGCAGTTGCTCGCCGCCTATAAAAATCAGCAGCGCGAAATCAACGCCCTCCAGGACTTCGCGCGCCGGTTCGGCGCCAAGGCCTCCAAAGCGTCCCAGGCGCAAAGCAAGCTCAAGCAGATTGACCGGATGGAGAAGATCGAAGCGCCGGTGAGCGACGACAAGAAAGTCAGCTTCTCCTTCCCGCAACCGCAACGCAGCGGCCAGCGCGTGATCCGCATGAAGGACATCCACTTTGCCTACGGACCAAACGTGGTCTATCGCGGCATCGAGTTCGAGGCTGAGCGGGCGCAACGCATTGTGCTCGTCGGCCCGAACGGCGCGGGCAAATCCACGTTGCTGAAACTACTCGCGGCGAACGTCACACCGCAACAAGGCGAACGCGAACTCGGTCACAACGTCAAAGCCGGTTACTACTCGCAGTATCGCGTGGACATGCTCGATCCCAGCCGCAGCGTGCTTGACGAGGCGCTCGACACCCCGTCACGCATCACGGAACAATTCGTCCGCACGTTGCTCGGCAGCTTTCTGTTCCGGGGTGACGACGTGTTCAAAAAAGTCAGCGTGTTGAGCGGTGGCGAAAAAAGCCGCCTGGCGCTCGTGAAACTGCTGCTCGATCCGCCGAACCTATTGCTGATGGACGAACCGACGACTCACCTTGACATGTCGAGCATTGACGCGTTGCTCTATGCGTTGGATCAATTCGAGGGCACGCTCATCTTCATTAGCCACGACGTGTATTTCATCCGCGCGCTGGCCAACAAGGTGGTTCACGTCAATGCCGGTCAGCTCACGCATTACGCCGGCGACTATCAGTACTATCTCGATAAAACCAAATCGCTTTCCGCCCGTGCCGCCTTGACCGCCGGTGCCAAGACGGAAGCCCCGGCCCGGAATTCAACACCCAAGCCGACGGTAGATCGCAAAGAACAAAAGCGGCTGGAAGCCGAGCAGCGCCAGGCGCGATCAGGCAAGCTCAAAGGTCAGAAGCAACTCGTGCATCAACTGGAAAAGCAGATTCAGGATTTGGAGAAACGCCAGACCGCCATCACCGCCGAACTGGAAAAATCCGAGACGTATCAAGCCGGCAGCAAAGCCTCGGAGTTGAACCGCGAGTTTCGGCATAACGCCGAAGAAATCGCCGAGATCACTCCAAAGTGGGAGGCGGCTGCGACAAAGCTGGCGGAGTTGGATGCGGAAGGGTGAAACCTGCTACTCCCCGTCTGTCAGCCGACCGGGGCGATTGCAATTTTTCTTCTAGTGCTGGATATGCCCGCAGGTAACAGCACCTCCCAACGGCGCTCGTTGTCATCAACTTGAAAAATGACCCTGGCTGCGGTGGGAAGATGATTGACTGGTTGATCCACAAGGATAAAGTCAGGGCCAATCTGCGCCACCGGCAATGAATGTCCGTTGAACAGCAGACGCCTGTTCACCCGGGACGAGTGACCGCCTTGACTGGACAGTGGCCTCATGGAAGAAACGCACGTATCAAATGCTTTGGCTTACGCGGCGCAGCACCAGCTTCAACTTGCCGAGCGCCTCGCCTTCGGAGTTCACGGTATCATCTTCGCCGCTGGAGACAAGCACGCGGGCGGTTTGACAGCTGTAAAAGCACATCGGGAAAGTGCCCTGCAATCTTGTATCCAAAGGCTGTGCAGTTCATCTTCCATAGAAGGTTCTGGCAGCCGGTGCTTTTTGGATTGGTTGGCAGTTATTCGAATGAGCCTAAATTTGTGCAAAACATTTAGCTGTCATGGATGCCAAAGACTCAGGGTTGCGCCACGTTTATCGCGGGCATACAAACGCTGAACTTAGAACCATATCATTTCCGTTTACCCAGCACACTTACCTCAAGCCGATCTCAACAAGTTCGTCGCCGGCTTGAAACAAACGCAGGGCTTCCGGGAAGTGGATGGCAAAGATTTGGCGCAAGGCCGCGTCCGAGGTGTTCCCGCAGGTGAGCCAGAGAATTTTCGGCGGACTGCCATGGCGTTCGAGCAGTTCCACAAAGTCGCTATCCTTGGTGATGATCACGTTGGCAGATTTCTTGGCGGCGAGAAAAATCGGTTCATCCTCGGCGCCGCGCAGACCCAAATCCCGCAGCGGTTGGGCGGTGACGGAAAAAGTTTCGGCCAGCCAGCGGGCAAAGCGCGGGGAGATTTGGGCGTCCAACCAGACGGTCATACGGCCAGCACCGCATGGTCAATCCGGCGGCGCGCGTATTGCAGACAGGCCGTGAGGTCGTCGGCTTCAAGGTCGGGCAGTTCTTCAAGAATCTGGGCGGGGCTTAGGTTGGCCGCAAATAGGTCGAGCACATCGCTGACGCGAATCCGCATTCCGCGAATGCACGGACGCCCGCCACATTGCTTGGGGTTGACGGTGATGCGATTGGCCAGACTGCTCATGGGTTGAGTATCGGTTCAGGGCACGGAAAATTCAACGGGCAAATGCTGGAAGCTGGGAAAGGCTTGTGGCTGGCAGTATGTGGCTCAAGCCACCGCAAATGTGAGGCGGAATTTTCCTGAAGCTTCCGGCAGCAGCGTGGGAATGGACTCGGCTGAAACGGGGCATTCCAGCAATAATTCCAACCGCGCAACAACTGCCTGCAAACTTGCCGCATCCAGTTCGTGGGCTTCCGGCACATAACGCAGGCGACATTCACTGCCGGGGCTTTGGCGCAATTGATAGTGCGCGATGCCGCTTACGTCGGCGAAGCACTGGTCCACCTGCCACGTCGTCACGCGACGACCATTGCCCGCACGAAGGGTATCCCGCGCCCGCCCGTGAACCACGTAATCCGTGCCGTAAGAACGCTCGTTTCGCTCCGCGTGATCGCCGATGCCATAGCGCAGCAGCGGCATGTAGTCGTTGGAGAGCGTGGTCACGATGAGGTTGCCAATACCGTTGGTGTCGGCGTCCACGACTTCAAGATAGGCGGTGTCATAACTGGGCTTCATCTCGCCCGCCTCATTTTCCATGAGCAAGTGGCCGGTTTCGGTCGAGCCGTAAAGGTTGAAGACGGGCACCCCGAAGACGCGTTGCAGAATCCGCCGGTGTACCGCGCTGACGAATTCGTAACTACAAAGCACAAAGCGCAACGATGGAAACCGGATAGCGTGGCGCTCGCAATACAACGCGAACCAGACGCCATGCACGGGATCGAGGTCGAGAAATTGCGGCGCCCAATCAGCGATCTCCTCCGCCATGTGTTGCTGTTCGGCCTTGGGAATCAGAAACGGAATGCGCGCGAGATTGACGAAAAGAGCCTTGCCGATGGTGCGTTGCGCTCGGGACATCCAGACTGTCGGGCAAGTCAAGCCGTTGCAAGCCGGCGAGGTGATGGTGGCCCGCCGCGCGTTCGGGTGTTCATCCAGAACGCGGGCGACGAAACGGTTTAACCGCAGGGCCCTTTCTTCCTGCGCATTCCACCAGCCGCGGCCGAACATTACCGGCAAGCGATCTTCGGACGTGCCCGAGGTGTGTTCCAGTTCCACGACCTTTTCCGCGAGCAAGGTTTCGAGCGTCCGCCCGGCTGGGAGAAATTTATCCGGAAAACCCGCGCGCATCTCGCGCTTGGTGACGAATGGAAGCTGATGGAACCGCACCCGCCCACCGCTCTCCGGGAAACGGTTATCCGCCCGCGCCTGCCGTTCCCGATAGAGCGGCACTTTGCGCCAACGGGGAAGCCGCGCTTCCAGCTGGGCGGCTTGCGCCGCTTCGCGAATCAGTTCCGGGGTCGCCAACATTGCCGCAATATAGGCGCAAACCGGGTTTTGCCAAATTGCGTGGCAAGAACTTTTCGTGGGGTTGATCGTCCATCCACCAGTCTCTCGCTGCGGCCGGTGGCGAAAGTTGTCGCAGCGCGACAAACGCCACCGTTTACAGCCGCTTCACGCGGATGTTCTTGTAGCGAATGGTACTCTTGGGATCGTGACCTTGCAGGGCAAACGTGCCTTCGTTGAGTTTTCGCGTGTAATCCTTGTTCGCCTGGGCACCGGCCGGCTCGATATATTGCAACACTTTCTTGCCGTCAATCAACACCGTGACCGTGTTGCCTTCCACAATGATTTCCTGGGTCCACCATTTGTTATCCTGGGCGGCGGTGAGGCCGGTGTTGGCGATGTCATAAAGGCTGCCGGTCTTTTTCCAATCGCCGTGGGTGTTGTTGACCTGGCATTCGATGCCGGTCTTGGGCCAGCTCTCGGCTTGATACTTCGTGTGGAAATAAATGCCGCCGTTCGATACGGGGTCGGTCATCACGTCCACCTTGAGATGGAAATTCTTGAAGGGCTGGTCATCCCCGACATAATACAGGTGCGCCACCTTGCCGTTCGCGACGAACGCGCCATCCTTGATGGTCCAGGTGCTCGGGCTGTCGGTCGTCACCTTCCAGCCATCGAACGTCTTGCCGTCCATGAGCGACTTGAAGCCGGCCTCGTCATCGGCAGCAAATATTGGAGTGGTGGCGGTCAGGGAGGCCATGAGCGCCAGGGCGAATGGGAAATATTTTTTCATGCGCCGAGATTATTGCGCCCGGGGGCCGTCGCCAAGTGAAAAAACACGGGCACCTCAGGCGTTTGGGCCCAAGTAGGTACTGCACAGCGAAGGGCGCAGCTCAGTTTATTGCCGGTGGGGCTGGTCGCGCTGCGACCAGCCCGTCCGCGGGAAGCGGACGGAATGGAGTTGCTGGACCCTGTGCTTGCGCCGCTCGGCGCGGCGCTACGGCTCGCAGCGCGAGCCGTTCTACCACTGGTTCTCCGCTTGCATTGCAAGAAACTGAGATGCGCCCCACTGCGAACCCGAAGTGAAATTATTCTTCCAACCGCGCCACGATGACGGAACACTTCCCCCGGTGACACTCAAAGCCGCCCAAGCCCGCCACGCCGATCTCGCCGATGAAATCCGGCGGCATGATCACGCGTATTACGTCGTCGGCCAACCCGAACTCACCGACTACGAATACGACCGGCTGTATCAGGAGCTGCTCGATCTGGAGAAAGAATTTCCTGTGCTCACCACATCTGAATCCCCCAGCCAACGCGTCGGGGGCACACCGGCCGAAGGTTTCACCCGGGTCAAACATCTGCAACCGATGTTGTCGCTGGAGAAAGTCGAAGCCGCCGAGCTTCCCACCAAAGATGAAGAGCCGGATCGTGATCGGCGCAACCGCCTACAAGACGAAAACACGCTTGCCGCGTTGGAATCGTTCGACGCGACGATCGGCAAACAGCTTGGCCGCGAGCACGTCGAATACGTCATGGAACCGAAGGTGGATGGCGTTTCCATCAGCGTGCATTACCGCAACGGAAAGCTCGCGCTCGGCGTCACGCGCGGCGACGGCGTCTATGGCGACGATATTACAACAAATCTCCGCACCGTGCGGGCGATCCCGCTTGAGCTGGCGATGAAGCATCCGCCGGCGCTGCTCGAAGTGCGGGGGGAGGCGTACATGGCCAACCAGGATTTCGATGCCCTGAATGCGAAGCTGGCCGCGGCGGGGGAAAAGACTTTGCCCAATGCCCGCAACGCCACCGCCGGCTCGCTCAAGCAACTGGATCCGCGCGTCGTCGCCCAGCGTCCGGTCAAAGCGGTGTTCTACGCGGTTGGCGCTTGCGACGGGATCGAGTTTGAATCGCATACCGAGATGCTCAAGGCGCTGGCCGGGTTCGGACTACCGACCCAAAGAAAATGGTGGCTCTGCCAAAACATCGCTGAAGTGTTGGCCGTGTATCGCAAGGAAATCGTCTGTAACTACGACGAAGACCGCGACCTGCGGCGGCAGTTGCCGTACGAAATCGACGGCCTCGTGCTCAAGGTGAATCGCTACGACGATTGCGCGCGGATTCCCAGCAAGACCCGTGCACCCGGTTACGCGGTGGTTCACAAACCGATCCCGTGGATCACGCCCGCCGAAACTGTTTTGAGCGACATCACCGTTCAAGTCGGCCGCACCGGCGTATTGACGCCCGTAGCCGAACTCGAACCCGTCTTTGTACAAGGCTCGACGATCTCCCGCGCTACGTTGCACAACGAGGACGAAATCCGCCGCAAAGACATCCGCATCGGCGACACGGTGGTCGTCCGCAAGGCGGGCATGGTGATTCCCGAAGTGTTGGAGGTGTTGAAATCCAAACGGCCATCCGGCGCGAAGGAGTTTGACCTCTACACGTTCGTCGGAGGGAAATGCCCCGCGTGCGGCGGGTCGATTGCGAAAGATAAAATCAAAACTGGTAGGGCCGAGTTGCCGCTCGGCCAGGACGCGCAGCAGCGCGTCCCTACCGAAGACGAGGAAGTCGCCTGGCGCTGTCAGAATGTAGCTGGCTGTCCGGCGCAACTCATGCGGCGTGTCGAGTATTTCGCACAACGCAAAGCGCTCGACATCGAATCGCTCGGCGGAATCGTGGCGGAAAAGCTCGTCGAACGTGGTCTGGTGAAAGACCCGCTCGACCTGTTCGACCTGAAACTCGAACAACTCGGCAAACTGAATCTCGGCACAGACGACGAACCGCGCGTGTTCGGCGAGAAGAACGCGACCAAGATTCTCGAAGCGCTTCAACGATCAAAGACCGCCCCGCTCAACCGCTGGATTCACGCGCTGGCGATGGCCGACGTCGGAGAAGCCACGGCCAAGCAACTTGCGGCCACCCACGAGTCGCTGGAAGCACTGGCCGATTCTTCCGTCCTGCGCGACATCCGCGATCTCGCAGCCAAGGAATCGGAACGCGCGGAAATCAGCCCGCGCTCGCGCAAGAATCCGCCAACGGACGACCTGGAAAAAGCGGCCCGTGAAAAGCGCGAGGCCGAACTCAAAGCGGAGATTGGGAACATCGAAAGTCGTTTGAATGCCGGCGGCTTGAAAGCGAAGTTGCGGGAGGTCGGCCCGGTGGCGGCGGCAAGCGTGCTGGATTACTTCGCGTCCAGGCTCGGGGAAAAAGTGTTGCGCCGCATCCGCGAATTGGGAATCCAACCCGAAAGCGAGGCGGCTCGGGCCAGGGCTGCTTCGGTAGCCGGCGCGTTCACCGGGAAAACAATTGTCCTCACCGGCACCTTGCCATCGCTGACGCGCGAGGAGGCGACGGCGATGATTGAAGCCGCCGGCGGCAAGGTGAGCGGGAGTGTGAGCAAGAAAACGGATTTCGTGCTGGCGGGAGTCGAAGCGGGTTCCAAGCTCGCCAAGGCGCAAGAACTGGGCGTTGCGGTGCTCGACGAAGCACAATTCCGCAATCTGCTCACTGGCAAGTCATGATTAAATTGCTCGGCAAAATGTTCGGGCAGGTTTTCCGCAATCAGCAGGGGGCCCGCGTAGTGGTTCACGCCTCGGAGACTTGCGCGGAGTGTGGTTCTTTGCTGGCTCAGGCGGCAGACGCCAAGCCGTTGAACGCTCTCTGGCTTTGTCCCAATCCCGATTGCCCGGCGCAGGTGCGGCGCGGGCTGGTGCATTGGTGTTCGCCGGCGGCGATGGACATTGCGGGCGGGGATGAAAAACTGGTCGCGCTGCTGGTGGGGCGGGGTCTGGTGCGCGACGTGGCGGAACTGTATCGGCTCCGGGTGAAGGAACTGGCGGCGTTGCCGGGCCTGAACCAGGATTCAGCGCAGAAATTTTTCGACGCCATCACGGCGAGCATGAAACGCGAGGCCTGGCGGGTTTTGTTTGGGCTGGGGATTCCGAGCATCGGCGCCGTGGAGGCTCAGCTATTTTGTCGGCACTTCGCTACTTTGGATGCCTTGTTTGCGACCGGGCGCGAGCGGCTGATGAAGTTGACGGGCGTCACCAAAATCATGGCGGGTAGTCTGACGCATTGGCATGGTGATCCGGTGAATCGCAAGTTGGTGCGGCGACTGGAGAAGATGGGAGTGAATTTCAAGTGCGCACAGGAATAGACGGATCAACCAATCCGCGATGAATCCGCGCCGGTCAATTCGTTGATTTCTTCAGCGAGCTTGTCTGCCTGTTGCTGCAACTCCGCGCGCTCCTTCTCCAGTAGCATTTTTCTTTCCGCCGCGAGTTCATCCAGCAACCCGGGCTTCTTTTCGCTCAACTGGCACAACTCGTAATCGGGACTTTCCCGCAGGCGATTCAACGATTCGAGCACGGCGATGATTTCCAGTTGCAAGGTTTCATGCAGCCGCCGCAACTGCGCGAGTTCCGCCGCGTCGCTGAAATCCAGCGTCGCCCAGCCCTGACGCAGGATGAAGCTGTGCGGGTCTTCCGCGATCTCTCGCAGCGTCTTGATGTCGCCTGCGTCCTTCGCCCGATTGATGGCGGCGGTCAGCTTGTGATACGTCTCCAGCTTGTCCGGCTCGTGCGCGAAACGGTCGGGGTGATACAACTTCACCAGCTTCTTCCACAGCCGCGACAGTTCCGCCTCCTCCTCGGCGGTGAGTTGTTTCTTCGCCGCCACTGCTGCCGCCGTCTCCTCGTAATCCTTGTCCGTTTGCGCCTTGGCCTGCTCGTAATTTGTTTCCGTCTGTTTCGCTTCCTCCTCGCCGCCGCGCACCAGCGAATCCAGAAACTTCCGCCGGTAATCCACGATGAGCCGCAGCCGGTCGCGTTGCTGGTAAGGCTCGCGTAATTGCCGGAACAACACCGCCTGCATGACATCCACGCGCGATTTCTCTTTCGTGAAATTGACTTCCAACTCTGCCAACCGCGCCCGCGCCCCCGCCACCAACAACCGCAATTGTTCCAACTCCGGATTAATGTAAATCACCAGCCCGGCAAGGCCGGCTTGCGCTGTGTCGCCGCGTTTGGATTCGCGCTCGATTTCCGGCGCGGCAAACACTGTCGTGTCCGGTTGCGCAGCGGCCGTTGCCAGTTGCCGCAAATACCAACGGCCCATCTTCGCGTTGCGGGCATTGGAAGATTTGGCCAGCCAGTCCAGCCAACCGCGCAACTCCGCGTCTTTGCGCGCCTCTTGAATCAACCGCCCTTTGTGCTTTCCGAACGCGATGCGCGACGGAAACCATTTTTCCGCCGCAAACGCGACCAGCTTTTCCCATGTATCCAGACCGCGATGTTCGGCAATGGGGCGCAGCACCTGCGCCATCAAGTCCGCGACCGTTTGCACGTCGCCCAGCGCCGTGTGCGCGCCGCGTTCCGGCAGCCGAAAATATTGCCGCAGCGTTTGCAGCTTGCAGTTGCCGGCGGGCACGGGATCAAGCAACCGTTGCGCGAGCCGCAGGGCGCAAAACCCGCGACTACCAATCACTCCGATGCGCAGCCGCTTCCACTCCGGCTGTAACACTTCGTCCAGATCGTATTCCAGATTGAACGAAACGAGCGGCAGGTTGCCCGCGTAATCGGCAAACTCCCGATAAACCTGATGCGCCGGGTCGCCGTCTCGTTCCAGAATTTCGCGAGTGTAACCGTGAACGCGCGACGCTTCGGCGGGAATGTCTGCGTTTTGATTCAGCAACTTGCGAACCGGTTCGCCGGCTGGATTCCAACCGCACATCCGCTGCGCGGCCAATTCGACAACGAAAATCGGCGCGGACAAACCAGTCGTTTCCGTGTCGATCAGAATCCAATGCGAGGTGTTCACGGTTCAGCGATTGTGGTGGAAATGCTGGATCACCACCCCCAACAATCCCGAGGCTGGTCGCTCACGCGAGAAACAAGAATGGCCAGCTCGGCGGCATTCGGACACCTTGAAGCGTTGATTGTTAAGATGTGCTGGTAACCCATGCATTACAAACTGGCTTGAGGATTGACCACATCTCCTCTGCTGAGTTGGAATGGAACAATTGCTTAAAACCATTCTTGCGGTGGATTTTGACGAGCTCAACTCCAAATCTCTGCAACTCCGCTTCGTGCAACTGGCTATTGGCTGGAACGATGAACATGGCGATAAAGTTTACGGGTTCGTTATCTAAAGCATCGAATTCTACACCGGAGGCGGAAACTCCGACGGCCAATAAGATGTCTTTGACGCAACCGACACGGGCGCGTGGGCTGGCGAAGCCAAAGCCCCAACCGGTGCTCATTGATTTCTCCCTCTTGGTAATTGCGTCCATCACAACATCTTCATCCTGCGGCCTGATTCGGCCGATATGAATTAGGTGCGCAACCATCTCTCGGATTACTGCGAAATGTTCGTTCGCTTTGAGGTTGGGAATGATGTGTTCAGCAGAAAAGAGAATAGCTACTGGATAGCTTATCGGTTCAGCCGCTTTCACGTTCGTCTTTGCCACAGCAAGGGCATCCGCCACCATATCGGATAGCACGCGTTTCGCGCCAGGCTGAGATTTTTCAACCGCACCTGGCAGTCTTCGCATCAGCGCAAAATCATTTTTATTTTCAAGATTGTTCAAGGATTTGTCTTAACTACTGGTTTTGCTGGCCTAAAGAAATCACCATTGGGGTCATCTATATTCAAGACATATTCACCAACTTTGGCTGGAACGCATTTTTCGTATCGCTTGAAAAGTTCCACTTTATTTCTTTCAGCGCTTTCTTCGAGCTCTTGGCACAAACTTATGATGTGTGGCATCAGTGGAGCGCATGCTTGGAGTTGACTGCAAATCAAACTCTTGTCCGTTGTGCGGCGCAATAAACGCACTTGATTAACTTGTCTCACATCGGCCCATTCAAAGGCATTGGCGTCAGAATGCGCGTAAATTTGATCTCGGTGCTTTAGTAAATCGTGATGCAGGTCCTGATATTCAGCCGGAACTATTTCTACTCCAAGGAAGCCAACTCCATGAGACCGTTTGAAAGGCTTCCCATAAAGTACGTAAATTGCCGTAATCAAAGGATAGAACACTGGATTATCTTCCCCGAGATTATTTTGGAGAACAAATAGAGCCGCCGCTTGCGCGTGCTTGAAGCACTGCCCGGCATAAAACATTTTCCAGAGGAGCTTCGCGTCTTCAAATTCTTCCGGCTGCATGGAATGATGCGATCAGCATATTGTAATGATGTCAAAAGGAAATGGCGAAGCTTAGCTCTATCGCGCATGGTGTGCATCTGGTAGGCGCCCCCGGTTAGCGATTCCAGAGGTGATCCCAGTGACCGTTCTGCCGCGCTTCGATCACGGCGCACAGGTGCCGCAAGCCCAAGCGTGTCCAGGATTGACCGCTGCGTTTGAACCGGCCTTGCCGTTGCAGACAAGCCGACTCCACCGGGCCGGAGCCAATCGGCCAACCCCGGGCGGCCACCGCGCGATAATTCATCCGCAGTGCATGTTCGGCAAAGTAGTTTTGTTCGCGGCGAATGATGTCGCCCGTCGGGCCGCGTCCGGCGTGGCGGCCCGCAATGGTTTTTAACGCGGCGGCGTGGCGGCCGTAGCGGAGTTGATGCAGTTGCTTCTCCACCCACGGGCGCGCGGCCTGACGTTCGCCCGTCACCGCCTCGCCCAGATCCCAGACATGCTGGCTGGCGTGATAAAAATCCAGCACCTCGACCGCGTCGGGCCAACGGTCTTGCGCCACGTTCCAAATCCACGGCGCGCCATCGCTGACCACCAGTTTGGCTTGGGCACGGCCCAAGCCGTGTTCGCACGCGGCGTGATGGAGGCGTTGCCCCAGTGCCAACGGCTCGCCCTGCCAACTGACCACCACCTTGTCGGTCAGCAGTCCACGTCCGTTTTTACGCACGGCTTGTTCCTGCGTATAAAACACGCCGGTCTTGAGTTCGTGCCATTCCACGCGGGGTTTGGCGGTCTTTTTCTTGCCCCAGCCGGGCCCGCGCTGCCGCACCAGCCAACCATCCAACATCAGCACGCCCACCGCGCTGGCCGCACGCTCCGGACTCTGTTCTTGAACCGGTTGTTTCATCCGCTCCTGGGTTTGTTCCTCCGCCCGCGCGCCCAAGGTTTGGGCCAGCGTGTGCAGCGTGGTGTCATCGGCCCGATGTCCCAGTTGGCGCAGCAGTGTCGCCGCCCCTTCATACGAAGTGGTCACGGTCAGCGTAAAGGCCAGTTGTTGTTGCCAGCCCGGACTCAGTTGCTGATACGCTGCCAGTTGCCAGCGTTCGCGCAGCGGACTTCCCCAGTGCTGGTCGCACGGGTCCTGGCCATACCACGCCTGGACTTCAACGCGCCCCGCGCCGGTGTCCAGATGAAACCGCTGCGCGTGCCGATGGGTCAGCCGGCTTTGGCTTTGGGGGGAAAACCTCGCTGCGGGTATCAGCGAGTTCTTGCAGTCGTGCTTCCATGCGTTTCCGGGTCCATTCCCGGCCCTCGGCCATCACCTCGGCTTCGATCTGCGCCAACGACGGTTCGGTTGTCTCATGTGTTTTCATGGTGCGTTTGCTCGTGTGCAGTCATTGTTCATTTTAGCCATGAGGAACCGAACACCGACATTCTGGGGGTACTGTCAAGATGCACCCGGAGTGACCGCTCCCCATCCGCTTAACCGCGCGGGGGTAGTTTCTTTTCGACTGGTGATTTTGCGAGTTCAACGTAACGCGGCAGACCACCTTCCATCGGCACCTTCACTTCCCCTTCGATCAATGGGCGGGCGTATTCGATAAATTTTTCGTTCGGCAGGAAGCCGTCCGCTGTGAACCAGTCGCGCGGCATCCGATGCTCCACGTTGGCAATGTCGCCGAGCGGTTGCAGGCCGGTCGTCCACTGGTACGGCGACGATTGTTCCCGTACGAGTTTGACCATGAACCCGGTCCTGCCCTCAATGGCCGCCCGCACAGCCGCGGCACCACATGCAGTCGCTTCGGTCGCATCCGTCAAGCTGGCGAAATGCGCCGCCGCCCGTTGCGCGTAACCGAGCTTAACCGTGCGCGACTTGAGCTTGAGTTTTTCGGTGATGAGATCGGCCAGATGGTCCGCCGCGCCGGACAACACCGCATGTCCGAACGCATCGAGCCGGGACGAATCCGCCGCGATTTCCGCGCCGGCCGTGTTACGCAATCCTTCGCCCACGACGACGATGCAGTATTTGTTCGCCGCCACCGTCGCGCGGACTTGTTCGAGGAAGGCCGGCTCGTCGAGCGGAATTTCCGGCGGGAGAATCAGGTGCGGCGCGTCAGTGGGCTGTCGTTTGGCCAGCACCGCCCCGGCGGCAATCCAGCCCGCGCTCCGGCCCATGACCTCGATCACACAACACGCGCCGTCATCCGTCGCCATCGCGCCCACGTCGGCGGCAATTTCCATGACCGTCGCGCCGACGTATTTGATTACGGAGCCGTAGCCGGGGCAGTGGTCGGTGTGCGGCAGATCGTTATCAATCGTCTTGGGCACGCCATTGACGCGTAATTCATAGCCGCGCGCCACGGCTTGTTCGTGAATCTTGTGCGCCGTGTCCTGTGAATCATTGCCGCCGATGTAGTGGAAGTAGCGAATGTTGTGCGCCGCAAAGATTTCAAAGAGCCGGTCCATGTCGCGTGCCGCCGCTTCCGGCTTCTTTTTGAAATCAATCTTGTAGCGACACGTCCCCAGCGCGGCGCCGGGCGTGGATTTCAAACCTTCGATGGTGCGCGACTTCTCGTCGTTAATGTCAATCAACTCCTCGTTAAGGATGCCAAGGATGCCATTGAGCCCGCCGTAAATTTCCTCGATGCACTCGTGCCGTCCGGCTTCCTGAATGACGCCGGCGAGACTGGCGTTGATGACAGCGGTCGGGCCGCCGGATTGGGCGACGAGGAGATTACCTGTGAGTTCAGTCATAAATAAATGTTTGCGGGTGGAGGAAGCCGTGGAATACGGGAAATCGCCTCCAAAATTCGCGCCGCACCTTGCCAACGACCGCCCGCCGTGTCAAAGACCAATTCCCGCGCCGCCCTTGAAAATAACGTCGCGAACGGGTGGGCAGGTTCGTGATGGTGGAGTCGGGGTATCATGCTCGCTCGGTCGGGTTGGTTGCGAGCGCGAGCGCGGACCAGTTCGTAAAATTCTTTGAAGTCCCAAGTTCAAAGCGGGCGTCGCTCACGCGAACCAGCTTGAAGGCCATCGGTCAAATCCCGCGCGGGGGCACGCAACGCAAACTTTTCAATGCGGTAAATCCTGGTCGCCGGCCCACCCGATTACGGCGGGTTGATTTTCTCTTCCGCAGGTGTGAGGGGCGTCACTTGGTTGAACTCCTTTTTCTGACTGGCCGGCGGCGGCGCAAAGGGCTGGAGCGATTCCAAGTTTTCCTGCCGTAATTGTTCGGCAGCGCGCGCCTCATCCTTCTGTTCCTTCTGCAGGCGTTTGGCTTCGCGCAGTTCGGCCTTTTCGTTTTCGAGCCGCATGGAAGATTCGGCCTCGCTGATAGCGGGCATGTGCCTGCGTTCCACCGCCACCTGCTGGGCTGCCAGTTCAGGGGTGCGCAGTACCGTCGGCCGCATGAGTACGATGGATTCCTGCCGCTTCTTTTTGCTGATCGTTGAGCGAAAGAGGTAACCCAACAAGGGAATGTCTTTGAGATATGGCACCCCGGATTTGTTCAGATCGTCCGAGTTGCGGACAATGCCACCCAAAATGACGGATTCGCCATCCCGAACCGCAATTTCCGCCGACAGCGTACTGCTCTTGGTATTCGGCACCTGGCCCACGCCTATAATAAACGTTGAACCATCCAACTCATCAATGGTCTCCTCAATCTTCATCACCACCAAGCCTTCCTTGTTGATAAACGGGGTAACGTTGAGCCCGATACCGACCTTCAATTGTTGGTAGGAAGAACTGTTGCCGCCGTTGAAGCCGCCGGAATAGGTGCTGGACACGTAGGGCACCGTGCTACCAATGAACAATTGCGCCGGCGTGGCGTGCGATGTCTGAATGCGCGGTCGTTGGATCACCTTGACCTTGCCCTCGGAAGCCGCCGCCTCGACTGAAATATAAATGTCCTGGTTGACCTTGCCGAAGTATTTTACGCCGCTGCCGATCAAGTCACCGAAAGCATTGGTGCTGCTCCCTCCCGTAAAATCGAAAAACTTGTTCGCGTTCATCCCGCCCGCCCCCGTGAAGTCCTTGTTGAAGACTATGGGCTTTTGCGCGGCAGAAACGCCGAAGTTCCAGTCGTCCCCGATCGTCACATCCATGATGAGCGTCTCGACCAACACCTGGGCGAGCACCACGTCGAGTTTTTCAATGATGTCCTTGATCGTTGCCATGTCCTGCCGGGTGGCGAATACGAGCAGGGAGTTGGAACGGATGTCGGCAATGATTTTGGTGGTGCCGAGGAGCTGGATATCGCCGGAAGAAGAGGCTTTGCGAATAATGTTCTGCAACCGGTCGTTGAACGTGGCCCCGGAAGAAGGCACGGGATTGGCCGCCCCCAGCCCACCTAAATTGCCCTGTTGATTGAGGTTGTTACCGGTTTGGCCAGACCGATTCAAGCCCCCGGCCCCCCCGCCTCCCGCGCGGTTCGAAGTCGAAGTTGGCCGGCTGCCGACGCTGCCCCCGGTTCCCCCGCCGACGCTGCTCAGGGCGCTGGCGATTTCCTCGGCTTGGGCGTATTTGATCGGAATTACTTCAGAAAGAAACTCGGACGGCACGGTCACGTCCACCTTTTCGATCATCTCCAGCATGCGTTTGACGTTCGCGACGTTGTCGCGCAAGACGAGCATGCTGCTGCCGTCAATCGGCTGTACGGGATTCGGCGCCTTGCCACTGGCAAAGGGTACGAGAACCGGCTGTATTTCGCTCGGCTTGGTGTACTTCAACTGCACAACGCGCGTAACTACCGAGCCCAGGTCCGGAAGGTCCGTGATATCGGTGGTGTTGATGTGCCCGGCAATTTGGTTGGCCTCCGCCGTCGGCACCACGGTCACAAACTTGTCGCCGATGTTGACGACGGAAATTTGATTGAGCGCAAGGACGGCTTCGATGGCGTGGACGACTTCCAGCTTGGTCAGCGGCGTGGTCAGTTGTAAAACGATCTCCACCTTCGGCAGCGTGGCGGGGCGCAGCAGATTGCGGCCAACAAACTCGGCATAGATTTCCATCACCTTGTCGAGCGGCGCCGCTGTCAAGTTGATGAGCGGCGGCTTCAAAATTTTGTCCGGGTCGGGAATTGAGCCCGCCGGGGAGGCGGTAACGATGACCGCGCCCGGCTCCAGCGCGACCGATGCGGTTGGCACGGTCGTTGGAGCAACGGGGGGCACTGGGCCGGAGGTTCGTTGAATCGCGGACGGATTGCCCAAACGGGGGCGCAGGGCCGGGAGGCGATTGGCAGGGGGCGTCGGTCTGGTTACGGGGGCTTCGACCGGGGTAGCAGGCGCGGGCGCCGCCGGGTCCGGCACGGCCGCAGCATTGGTTTGCGCCGCGTACTGTTGCTCGAGCGCGCGGCGGACGAGTTCATCGCGATTGGTCGTGCTGTTATCGTCGGGCCGGGGCGGATCTTGGGCGAAGGCACCCAGACCGGTCAGGGTCAGGAGCAAAGCGAGTAGAATATTTTTCACGGTCATTTCTTGGTTGGCGTTGCAGGTTTGGACGCAGCGGGCACAACGGGTGCGGGCGGCTTGTTGGCCTTCACCGTCGCTGCCGGGGCCGCTGCGGTGGCCGGGGCGGGCGCGGGACGGGTGGCCGGTTTCTTTTGGTAACTGGCGATCAGAGTGAGGTTGCCGCTCAAAGCCTGACGCGGCGCATCCGGGTGGAGCGAGAGGGCGCGGACGCGGATGAGCGAATTGCCATCGCCCAGCTTGTACAGAAAATCCACCAATTGGCCCTCGGTGGATTGAACGGTGAGACCTACGGCGCGCTCGAGAAAGAACTGGTTGGTGCGTTGCGGTTGAGGTGTTTGTTGGATGATAACCCCGCTCTGCACGGCCTGGTTCTGGATGGTCGAGATAAAATTAAGCGACTGATCTTCCACCGGAACCGACACGCCTTCGCTTTCCAATTTGCTGATCTGGCTCGTGTACGTGGCGGTTTGCGCAATCTCCTTTTCGTATTTGGCGCGCGTGGTGAGTGCGGTTTCATCCCGGTTGCGGACTTGGCTCCAGTCGTTGAAGCGGGGCAGCACGAACCAAAGGTTGACCACCCCGAATACCACCACGATAACGATGACGATGAAGCGGCGTTCCAACGAACTGAGCCGGGCGAAGTAAGCGGTAAAGCGGGCGAGCAATTCCTTCATTCGCCCTCCGTTCGTTTGAGTTCTAATCCGAACCGCCAGTTTAGCAGTGTGCCGCCGGGGCCGAGCGTTGTGCTGAGTTCGGCCCCTTTACCCGAATCAAACATTGGCTGGCCCTTGAGGGTGGCCTTCCGCATCGCTCCGTAAAATTCGATCACATCGTTAACGTTGATGGCGGCGGCGGTCCCGTTTAGGCTAAGCTTCCGGCCTTCTGCAAAGCCAAAGTTTTCAAGCTGGACATTTTCGGGCATCAACTCTGCCGTGGTCTTCCAGCAATCCAGCGCGGCAAATTTCAAATCCTGCCTTGTCTTGAGCACCTGGTAACGCTCGCGCAACTGGATTGCATTGGTGTAACTCGCGCCCAACCCTGAGACCTGCGTCTCAACGCGACTGACGCGGAAGTCCTGCACGAACAACGCGCTAAAATAGATCGTGATGCCGAGCAGGTACAAGCCGCCCACCGCCAACGCGCCGCGCAGCCACAGGCCGTCCCAGAATTGATTTCGATAGCGGGTGGAAATTTCCCCGGGCACCAGATTCGTCGCGCCATCCGACCGCGCGACGCGCCGGGCGGTGAGGGCCGCCAGTTCGACGGGTTTTACCGGTTGCACCAGATGAATCGGCGCATCGAGGGCCTTGCGCAAAGGTGGCTCCCATTCGGCCGCCGCTGCATCGGCGGCAACGAGCGTCCAGTTGGGCGTCTTGGTCAACCAGCCTTCGAGTTCGGCGCCCCAAGTCATCTGCGTGAGCTGTTCGTGGAGGGCATTGGCGGCGTCGCCAGCCGTTGGCAGCGAAATGGTGCTGAGGTTTTGCAAGGTGCCGTCAAACCACCAGGCAACCAGCGCGGTCTGACGCTGCCCCCAGACGCCGGGATAAACCCAGGCGCCGTTTTCGCTGGCATCCGCCGTCGTCAACTGATCCAACACGCCCAGTTCCAATCGGTCGGCCAAGTATCCTTGTCCTTCCAACTGACCCAGAAATTCCTCCACCGCTTTGCGTTCGACAAAAACGACGATGATCGTCTGCAATTTATCCGCCACGGATAAGTTGGGGCCATCTCCGAGCTGAGCACCCGGCTTTACGTGGCCGGCCGGGGTGTTGGCGCGCGGCGGGAGTGGACACACGCTCCACACCACTTGCGCCACGGGGAAGGGGGATAGTTTTTCCAACTGCAACTCCACCATGGCGCGCGTTTCGATCGGCGTGCTCGCCGGCAGTTGGACCACGCGGAGAAACACTTTGTCCGTTGGCAGCCAGGCGATATTGAGCTTGGGTTGCCAGATCTCGGACCAGCTTTTCTGGGCCAGCCCCATGGGCAAGGGCTCGGCGGTGGGCGAAGTCTGTTCCCGCGCGAGCGGAAAATTACCCTGGGCGTTGAACTGCCAGAGCTGGCGCCGCTCCGGGGTGGTGTGCAAAACTGTGCAGGTATTAAGGCGGGCCATGGTCAACAGAAAGTAAATGACGAATGCCGAATGACGAAACCGAACCTGAGCCAGTGCCATTCGGCATTCGGCACCTGGCATTTGGAGTTGTGGGTCATCATGTCAAATGGCTCTTGGTCCAGATCCCGGTTTTTCGTTGTTGCCCAACGCGTCGAGGTGTTCTTCGATCTGCGTTACCCGCAGGACTTCCTCGATGGTGGTGGTGCCGGCTTTGACCTTGTTCCAGCCGTCGTCGCGCAGCGTGCGCATCCCCAACGCGACGGCGCGCTGCGCAATCGTCGAGGACGCCGCCCGCCCCAGAATGTGCGGGCGCAACTCTTCGTTCAAAACCAGGAGTTCATAGATGGCCAGCCGGCCCTGATACCCCAACTGCCGGCACTCTTCACAGCCCACGCCCTTCATGAAACGGGTCGAGGCAATCTGGTCCTCGGGAAAACCAATCTTGCGCAGATAATCCCGCTCGACCTTCTGCTCCGTCTTGCAGACCGGGCAAATCGTGCGGACCAGCCGTTGCGCCATGATTGCCTCGATGGACGACGCCACAAGGAACGGCTCGATGCCCATGTCAATCAAGCGCGTGAACGCACTCGGCGCATCGTTCGTATGCAGGGTGCTGAACACCAGATGCCCGGTGAGCGCGGCGCGAATCGCGATCTCGGCGGTTTCCAGATCGCGAATTTCTCCGACCATGATCACATTCGGGTCCTGGCGCAGAATGTGGCGCAGGCCCACGGCAAACGTCAGCCCAATCTCCGGCCGCACGGCGATCTGATTGATGCCCTTGAGTTCGTATTCGACCGGCTCTTCCACCGTGATGATGCGTTTGTGGACGGAGTTGATCGTGCTCATCATCGCGTAGAGCGACGTGGACTTGCCCGAACCGGTCGGGCCGGTGACGAGCATGATGCCGTGCGGCTTGACGATCAGTTCGCGGATGGCGGCTTCGTCCACCGGCGAGAAACCCAGCTTGTCGAG
>JANYBF010000475.1 GCA_025360895.1 Verrucomicrobiota bacterium | reverse complement strand
ATGATGCTGGAGCAACCGAGGCCCGCCGGGGTGAGCGCGCCAGAAATGCTCATGCCAATGGTCACGTCGGGGTCGAGCATGCGGTCGGTGAACAACTGGCAGGCTTCCTTGAGGCGCGCGGAATTGTAGGCGAGGAAGCATTCGTCCACGATGTAGGTGAGCTTTTCCCTGCCGGTCAGGTTCTTTGGCTGGATGCGCTTGCCCGCCATGTATTTCTTTTTGTGCGGGCAATTTTTTTCCTTCATCCATTCGGGCATGTCGGCAACGGCTTCGCGGTTGTGGATCTTGTGACGTTCGGTTCGGGCCATAATTTTATTGTTAAAAAGTTCGGTGAAACGATACGCAGCTGGGCGCGCTTGCCAATCCTTAATTCAGAGATCCCGAATGTCCGAATGTCTCTTACCGGTGGGGGTAAATATAGCCATAGCGCCCGCTGGACTTCTCGCATACGCTCGAAGATGAAAACAAAGCCACGTCTCTAAATGAAAGGTCACCGGCACCCGACCGCCGGAACCGCAGACGGACTCCAACCAGGCCCGAATGAAAAACATGAAAGTATTAAAACAAAATCCCAACCCGAATTGTGCCGTGCCAATGTCCGAGGGTTCGGTCACAGAAAAGCGGAGTTCGTCTGCTTCAACAAAACCGACGGCTTTCTTGGCCGCGGGGTGGTGGCAAACGGGCATTGCCTTCCTGCTGCTCGGCGCACCTTTGGTCCACGCGGCCATTCTGCCCGGCAATTTCTGGGTGAATCCAACATTCGAACTCGGGAGCAACCTCGACCAGACCGACGGCACCGTCTCCAATTGGAATCGCGGCGGCAACACCCCCGCGATCTGCCAGGTGGTCACCAATAACTCAGTCAGCGCCGCTCATTCGTTGGCCGTCGTCGATACCGACGCGGGCGATCTTTATGGCGAGTGGTATTCCGACGTGCTGCTCAACGGCCTGGCCAGCGGCGGCGACACGTTGGATATCCAATGGTATGAAATGTATAACCTCGACGGACCGGAGATGCGCTTAACCGTGTTGTTCTTCAACGCCAGCGACAACACCATCGGCCAGACCCATTTTGTCACGAGCGGCACGACCAGCGCCGGCTGGGTAAGCACGATCGAAGATTCCACCTTCACGCAGCGGAACGGATCATTGACGGTGCCCGTGGGCGCGGTGAAGATGCGTTGCTCGCTGGTCTCCGGCGGTTCGGGCACCATCACCGGCGTGATGCTCATTGATGATTTATCCGTGGCGCGCGCCCACGTGCCGAACCTGCTGTTTGGCAATTTCTGGGTAAATCCATCGTTCGAACTCGGCAGCAACCTCGACCAAACGGACGGCACCGTTTCCAATTGGAATCGCGGTGGCAATGCGCCCGCTATCTGTCAGGTCATCACCACCAATTACGCCAGCTCCAAGCATTCGTTGGCCGTCATTGATAACGTGGCCGGCGATTTCTACGGGGAGTGGTACTCCGATATGCCCCTGAGCGGCAACGCCAGCCCCGGCGACACGTTGAATCTCCAATGGTTTGAAATGTATAACGTCAGCGGCGTCGAGATGCGGCTAACCGTGTTGTTCTTCGATGCCAGCGATGGGATTGTTGGACAAACCCACTTCGTCACCAGCGGCAAAACGAACGCCGGGTGGCGGGGCACCATCGCGAATTCAACCTTTACGAAGCGCAACGGGTCCATCCTGGTACCGCCGGCCGCGGTGAAGATGCGCTGCTCCCTGGTTTCCGGCGGTTCCGGAACCATAACCGGAGTCATGGTTATTGATGATTTGTCGGTGGCGCGCGTCACCCCGCTGGTATCCGGCAACTTCTGGGCGAACTCGACGTTCGAGACCGGCAACAACCTCGACCAGATCAACGGCACACCCGCAAACTGGACCCGCGCCGGCATCGCAACGTTTGACCAGGTCACCACCAACAATTCCGCGAGCCCAACTCATGCCTTGGCGATTGTGGATACCAGCGCGGGCAGTTACGGAGAGTGGCATTCCGACGTGTTGCTGGCTGGCAATGCCGGCCCCGGTGATTTGTTGGATGTCAAGTGGTCCGAACTGTACAGCATCACCAATGGCGAGATGCGGGTGACGGTTGGCTTTCGCACTGTGGGCGATGTCTTCATCTCGGAAACGGCTTTCATCGCCACCGGCAATAGCGCCGGTTGGCTGGGCACCATCGCGGGTTCTCCCTTCGTGAAGCGGCAGCAGGAAGTGCTGGTTCCGGCGGGTGCCGGAAAGATCCGGGTGGCCCTGACCTCCACCGGCCTGGTGGCCACCGTCGGCATCATGGTCATCGACGACCTGACCGTCGCCGTCCACCCGTCGACCATTTTGGCCGGGAACATTTTCCCGAACCCGACCTTCGAGGAAGGCGATCAGTTGGACAATCCCACGGCTGCCTTGCCGGCGGGCATTTGGTCGCGCGGGGGCAGCGCTGGCACGATTGATCAGGTCACCACCGCGAACTCCTCGAGCCCGACTCACTCCTTGTCTTTGCTGGACAGCAGCGAGAGTGATTATGGTGAGTGGTATGGGTTTCTGACCTTGTCCGGCGTCGTGCCCGGCGACGTGCTCGACTTGCAATGGTTCCAACTTTACAGCGTCTCGAACGGTGGCCCCATGCGATTGACCTTTGCGTTCACGGATGCCGGCAACGTCCAATTGGAGAGTCACGATTACAACGTGAACGGCGACAGCCCGGGCTGGCTGGGTAGTGTCGCCGCTTCGTCCTTTGAGCAGGTAAACCAGCGCCTGCTCGTGCCCGAAGGCACGGTCAAGCTGCGGGTCAATCTCGCGTCGGGTGGCGCCTCCACCGTCACGGGGACCATGTTGATTGACAATTTGTCCGTGGCGCTCAGCAAGCCGAGAATCACGGAGCTCGTGCCCCAGGCCGGCGGCTTCGACCTGACGTGGGACAGCGTTCCCGGAAAAACTTACACGGTGAGGTTTGCCAGTGCTTTGGGTTCACCGACGGTCTGGTCATCACTCGCAACGGGTCTGGCCTCAGCCGGCCTCACAACGACGTATTCGGACACAACCGTCCATCCAGGCAATACCGGGTTGTATCAAGTCATTCAGGAGTAACGGAAGAATCGAAATCTTTTGCCTGGCGAGGAGAAACCTCGCCGGGCAGAAGAACCTGTGGGGCCACCGTTGAGGCAGGCGCCCGGAGGCGGCACCGCGAAGCCGGTCGCAATTGTAATCTTGCCCTCAATCAAAATCTTCCCTTCGCAGAGCGATTAAGAACTCGGCCACAAAGTTGATTTCAATGGCAGCACTCGTGATCAGAATTCCGGCGGTGAGGCTTGGAGTCTTGTGCCGTAGAGTGCGCCGGGCAGTTGCTCTGTTGACAGTGTTGCTGGGTTTGGCTTTCCTGCAATCTCTTCCAGCGGGTTTGTTGCCCGGAAATATCTGGCCCAATCCCAACGTTGAAACCGACGCGAATGCGGATGGCGTTCCTGATTTCTGGCACCGCGGCGGTTCACTGGTAACGATTGATGTTTGGAACGCCGCGCTTTCGGTCAGCCCCACCCATTCCTTCCAGCTCAACGACGCCAGCACCACGGCCTATGGTGAGTGGTATTCCGACCGCCTCAACATTTCCAGCGGCACGGACTACCAATTCCGCTACAACTTGCGCTACACCATCACCAATGTCGGACCGATGCGCGTGACCGTGAACTTTTACAATGCCGCCGATGCCTACGTCTCCGGAGTAAGCTATCTGTTTGCCGGGGCGCACGATTTCTGGGAGGAATTCACGCAGTCGTTCACCGTTCCGGCTGGCGCAACGAAGCTCGGTCTTTCCTTCACTTCCGGCGGTGGGTCGGATGTCACCGGCCAGGTCTGGCTGGACGACATCTCTTTGGCCCCGGCGGTCACTGTGAATTCGCTGGTGCCGTACATTGAAAACTTCCCGCTGTTGCCGAATCCGCTCATCATCCGCGACTGGAAGCAAACCGCCCTAGATTATCATCAGCTCGCATTCAACCCGTCGGTCACCGGCCCATATCTGCCACTGCTTTACGAATA
>JANYBF010000465.1 GCA_025360895.1 Verrucomicrobiota bacterium | reverse complement strand
CCGCCCGCAGCGATCTCCCCATTGTCGGCGGCTGGCTTCAAGAACTGTGGCTGGCTTACGCGGCGAGCTGGGTCGGGGCGATCTACGATTTGACGATTGTGTTTTTCCTTCTGCGCCCGAAGACGCGAAGCCTCGCCTTTCTCGCGGTCATCGTTTTCCACATTGGGACGTGGCTGCTTTTCAACATCGGCATGTTCCCGTGGATCATGATCGCGGCAACCACCGTCTTCTTTTCCCCGGATTGGGCGCGGATTCGGCTCACGCAGTTCGCGGCAAAAGCGGGTCGCTGGTTTCGCCGCTCATCATGGTCCGACTGGGCGGAGGCATTCGCTGCTTCGGGACGAACTGCCACCGCTCCCGAACTTCGACATCCACGGCGACTCATTACTGTTCTTGTCTGTTACGCGACCGTGCAGCTTCTGCTCCCGCTGCGCCCGTATCTATGGGGCCACGGTCACCCGGCGTGGAGTTACCGGGGCTTCAATCTGGCCTGGCAGGTCATGGTGGCCGAGAAAACCGGTTACGTGGAGTTTTATGCGCGCGATCCTTCGACCGGACATCGCCGCAAGGTCGATGTGCGTGATTACCTCACCCCGCGTCAAGAACAGCTCATGGCCCAGGACCCCTATCTCATCCAGGTGCTGGCGCAAAAAATCTCCACCGATTTGCAAGCGCCGGGGCAAAGCCGCCCGGAAATCCGCGTCCAAGCCTTCGCCACCCTCAACGGCCGCCCCAGCCAGCGCCTGATCAATCCCGAAGCGGACTTGTCCGCCCGCCCGCACCCGGGCTGGATCCTGCCGCTCCAGGAATGATCCATCGTGGCGGAAATCTCCGGATGCCGACCACCAGCTCCCGCGCGCAGCCATTGGCCTCGCGCTTGAAGTAGTCACCCAAGCAGGCGCTGCCGTTTCCATGCAGTTGCCGGACATTTCGGGCGAGGGGGTAGTGGCAGGTGTCGCCACCGGTTCGGCAGATGCGGAATGAACGGGAGGTTTGGCGATTCGAGAACTCCTGGTGGAGGCCCACCACGCTCGCAGACGCTCCGATGGTCTATTGCTTCGATGGGAAAAAACAGGGGAAGCCGTGGCCGGCGGCCACAAGGTGGATTTGAGAACCCGGCATGATCACATGCGGGTGAGAATAGGAGAAGCCGCCATGATTTACAGCGGCGATTGCAAGCCGGCCGGTTGATCGTCAGGTCAAAGCTTTACCAACCCTAAAATGGATTGCTGCGGCACGGCCCCGAAGATGCGGCTGTCGGTGCTGTTGTTGCGATTGTCGCCCAGCACAAAGAATTGATGCAGCCCGCAGATCCACATCTGCTCGCGATAATGGGGATCCCCGAACGTTCGTGTACCGAGTGGCAGGTAAGTCTCTTTCAACAATGCTCCATTCACGAAGATATTCCCGCCTTTCAGATAAACCCGGTCACCCGGTTTTGCGACGACGCGTTTGACGAGGTAAACGTCATCTCTTGGATCGCGCAGCACTACGATGTCTTCGGTTCGGGGTTCGCGGACGTGATAAATCCAACGGTTCAGGAGGTAGCGATCAGTGTCCGCCAAGGTCGGCGCCATGCTGCACCCGTCCACCTGGACGGCTTGGAAAATGTAGCGCGAGCAAAACTGAAAGCACCCGTAGGCGGCCGCCGCCACCACCAAGCACTGGCCAAACTGTTTGAGGAGGCTGCCTCCGAGGTTGCGGTAGTCGCGCTGGGGGAGTGGTGGGGCGATGGCGTTTGCGGCGGCCATCATTTCCACGTTTTCCGTTCCGGTTGACTTCTCTGCCATCACATTCTCCCTGTTATGTGAAACCTTTCCCACTTCCGTGGTCACAGGGCAATGGCGAGTGAATACCGAAAGGCGAAGCGTGATGTACGGACAAGGTAGTTTAGTTCGCGCGAACAGCCGTAATTGCTTTCAGAGTGACCGGGTGTCAACCATCCGGGTTCTGATTGAGTTATTGCACCGCCCGGCCTGGCGAAGTCAGCATGGACAAGTTCGGGGGATTCGGCCAATTATCAAACAAGTTGAATTCCATGCGAACCGAAACGAACGAACAACCACACACCACCACTCCTCAATGACTTTTACTGCCTCTCAAATTGCCGAACAACTCCGGGGTGAAGTCCTCGGCGACGGCACGGTCGAATTAACCGGTTTCGCCTCCGCCGAACTCGCCCGGCCCGGCGATCTCACGTTCGCCGAGAAAGAAAGCTACTTTGCCGCTGCGGAACAAAGCCAGGCCACGGCTATCCTCGTGGCGGGCGAGTTCACCTCCGCGAAGAAAGTTCTCATCCGGGTGCCGAATGCGCGGGTGGCCGTGGCTCGGTTGCTCCCGCTTTTTTTCCCGCCGGAGTCACACACGCCCGGTATTCATGCGAGCGCGGTGATCGCCGCTTCGGCGCAGATTGATTCTGCGGCGCACATCGGACCGAATTGCGTGGTGGGCGCGCGGGTGCGGATGGGAGCACGTTCGGTGCTCATGGGCGGCAATCATATTGGCCGCGATTGCCAGATCGGCGACGACGTGTGCTTGTTTCCGAATGTTGTCATTTACGCAAAATGTCAGGTGGGCCATCGCGTCCGCATTCACGCCGGTACCGTCATCGGCTCGGACGGTTATGGCTATGTGTTTGATGAAGGCCACCATCGTAAAATGCTGCAAGTGGGGAACGTGATCATTCAGGATGACGTGGAGATCGGGGCCAACACGGCCATTGATCGCGGCGCCCTTGGGGCCACCCTCATCGGTCAAGGCACGAAGATAGACAACCTGGTGCATATCGCGCACAACGTGGTGATGGGGCGGCATTGCCTGGTCATGGGCCAGGTGGGTTTCGCAGGTAGCACGCACTTGGGAGATTATTGCGTAATCGCTTCGCAATCGGGCATCGCGGGCCATTTGAAAATCGGCCACCAAGCCACGGTCGGCGCCAAGTCTGGTGTCATGCGCGACATTCCCGACAAGGGAACGGTCCTCGGGATGCCGGCCGCGCCGGACAAGCAGGCGAAGCGACAGATGATTGCGTTACAGCAATTGCCGGAGTTGATCCGCCGCACGCGCGAGTTGGAAAAACAGGTGGCGGAACTCCTGGCTAAGGTGGGCGGCTGAGCAGCGAACGGACAACGACGCAAATGGCGCGCAGATGGAATCGGCGAACGGCCGCTTCAAGCAATTGCGGTCAACACTTCTGGCGCCGGGGCTCGCTCGTGGTTGATTTCGTTTCCCGCCACCAACGCCTTGATGGCTGCGAGGTGACGTTCCGCTTCTTCCCGGCCCAGTTTGATGAACTTTCCGGGGTTCCGGTAATCGAGCCAACTATCATCGCAAATGTCGGGATGCAGGACCACATCGGCCAGCCGGCCCGAGGCTTCGGCCACTCGAATCTGTGCGCCCGAAATGCTGCGCGTGAGAATTTCAAAAAGATTTCCCCGGGCGAAATAATTGAGCTGCTGGTTTACCGGCAGAACCTTGCGAAACACTTTGCGGATCGGAGTGGGTTTTGTTTCGGCCAGTTCCCGGGCCGCTTGGAGTCCGGAACGAATACGCTCCGGCGTCGGGATGACGTCCACCGCAATGACGCGGGAGACACCCATCTCGCGCAAGACATCCACCGGTAATGGATCCACGATACCGCCGTCAATATAAGTTTCGCCATCAATGGTGACCGGCACGCAAATGCCGGGCACCGCGCTGCTGGCATGGACGGCGGCGGCGACTTCGCCACCGGAGAAAACCACGCGCTCCAGGGTGGCGAGGTTGCTGGCAACGATACGCAGGGGCCGCGCCAGATCGGCGAAGCGGGCATGACCGAGCGTGCGCATCAGGCGTCGTTTCACCGCAAAGCCGCGCAGGAAACCCTGACGCGGTGGGAAGACCGGATCAATCAGGGTCCACAGCGCCCAGCGCGATTCCAATTCTCGCGCGAGTCTTTCCAGTTCGGCACCGTTGTTTCCTTGTGCCCAGAGCGAACCGACGTACGCACCCATGCTCGATCCCGCCACGACGTCCACCTCAATCCCATTCTCCTCCAAAACTTGAATCACCCCGATGTGCGCGAAGCCTTTGGCCGCCCCGGAAGAAAGCGCCAGTCCCACCAGTCGCCCACCCACGTCCCGGGCGAGACGGCGGACGTCGGCGCTAAATAATTTCGGCGGGCTGATGTGCGGCACGGCTTCCCGGGTTGGACAAGCACGGACGAACATGTGGACTGGTGATGTTACCCGTTGCATGAGCAAGTCGCAGCCCTCCATCGGTTTCCCTTCGGTCAGACAAGCAATGAGTTTAACGTGGGCACGGCAGTTGCGCCCGCGCGCCCGCACTCCGCGCCGGACCACATCGGCGTGAGCGACATCCTCGGGGCTGGCCGAAAGAAAAAGATAGGCCAGGTCCGAGCGCGCCAGACATTCCACCAGCCAGGGCGCGGAACGCTCGCTGGCCGGCACCTCGAGCAGCACATGGCGAAACCGGTGACTCAACTGGCTCATGAGCGAAGCCAGGCCGTCGGGTGAAGGCGGGTCACACCGAATGCCCAAGGTCAATAAATGGAATCCGGCTTCGGTCTGGTGTATGCAGGTCGGCATGTGAAACTCACCATTGAGATACGGGTTCGGTTGCGTTTCGTTGGCCCTAGCAGAGTTGGCCCCCTGCGGTTCAAATCGGACCAGCACCACGTTCGCTTGCGTCTCACTCCACAAGGAACGGGCCAACTGTTCGCTGATCACGAAAGCGGAAAGCTGATCGGAGAGAAAGGCCATCGTTACGATCTGGCGGGGCCGGGGGTGAAGATCGGAATTCGTGGACAGGATTTGTGCGACCGGACTCAATGGTGGCGTCGGCCTTTCTGTCGGGAACCAGCGGCTTTTTTCGTTTTGGCCAACTGTTCGACTCGAGTTCATTCGCAACGTCTCCGATCCTTGGTTCACCTTCGTTCGAGGAGACCAAATTTGCAATCGGGCTGAGCCACTTTGTGACCCAGCTATATCCCGGAAATTAAACCCGGCGCTACCCCGGTGGCAAAGGTGGCGAATTCTAATCTGGCCTGCCGCCTGGCACATTTCAGTCATTGCTCATGAACAACCGAAGTCAACGACGAGCAGGTCAAACCTTGCACGTAAGTCGGCGCTCACGGTAACCTTCACAAAACGATGAAACTGGAGCGAATAGCCCTGCTGACTGCGGTGCTTGCGTTGATCACCGCCGGATGGGGCGTGGCCGAAGCTCGGAAGTTGCAGGGACGTCTAGACCGCTTTGCGGACGGGTCGCGAACGCAATCATCGCCCGGCGCGAGCATGGGATCGCAAGCAACCAATGTTGAGCAGCGCTTGAAGCAGTTGGAAGCCGCCGCGCCCAGTCCGGGCTTGTTCATGTCAGCCATTCAGCTCCATTTCGCCAAACTCTATTTCGCCGGGGAAGCGCGCAACTGGGACCTCGCCCGATTCGAGCGTGGCGAAATTTTGGAACATCTCGACGTGGTAGCCGCGCTCCGCCCGGAAGAAGGGGCCGTCAGCGTTACCGGGATCATGGATGCCTTCAAAAATACCCAGTTGGTGGCGATCAAGGATGCCATCGAAATGAAAGATCGCGGCCTGTTCCGGGACGCGTATCGTGAATCCATTATCATGTGCAACACATGCCATCAGGCGACCGGTCGTCCCTTCATCACGATCACCATTCCGACCAATCCGCCGGTGTCAAATCAACGCTGGGAGGTTCCCGTCTCCGGCGGAAAGTAATCTGTGACGCATGTGAAATTATTTTGGCCGCCAATGAAAAACCATTGTCCGTACCACCCGTCGCGACTGCTCGCCAGCTTGGCCTTACTCCTTCTCGCCGGTGCGTTCGGTTTCTCTTCATCGGCCGCCGCGGCGTCCGTCACTAAAGACGCCATGCTCCAGGACATGTTGCGCGACGTCATCCAGCCCGGTTATCAGGAACTGGCCGCAAAAAGCCAGGGCTTGACCGCCGCGATTCAGCAACTAACCAATGCGCCCACGGTGGATTCATTGGCGCAAGCCCGGGCCGCCTGGCTGGCCACGGTGCTGGCCGCCCGCCAGATTCAATGGTTGCAAACCGGCCCCATCGCGGATCGCGAATACCTGGCCACATTTTATTACAGCAAGGTGTTGCCGCACCGGTTGGACGATGTTTTGAATTCCTCGGAGACCATGGATGCGGCCTTTCTCGCCGAACTGGGCGCCGCCACCAAGGGTCTGTTCGCGCTGGAATACCTGCTGTTTGAATCCCGGCCGGAATCACGGGCGAAAGGTGTGAAACCTTCGGAAGCAAATCCGAAGAGTCTTTTCGGCACCAACGTCCAGCGCCGCTGCCAATTTTTGTTGGCGCTGGCCCACGACGTGCAAAACAAGGCGGATCAAGTAGCGGCGGATTGGGCGGGGACCAACCAAGCGGATGTCGGTCATAAATTCGTGGCAGGCGGGCAGGAAACTTTGAACAGCCTCGTGAATCAGTTGGCCCAGAACCTCGAAACCATCGCGGAAAGCCGGATCAATCTCGCGTTGCAACTGCCAGCACCCGTGATGCGGCAACTGGACCGGATTGAAGGCGCGCGCAGCCGCACTTCGCTGCCCCAACTCGTGGCGAGCCTGCTTGGCGACTATCAGATTTATTGCGGCCGTGAAGGGTTGGGTCTGGATGATTATCTGCGCGCGTTGAACCCGGCTTTGGAAACCCGGATCGAACAGCAATTCCAGAAGGCGCTGACCGCACTGCAAGCGGTGGAGTCCCCGATCGAGGAAGCGGTGGGGGAGCGCAAGGAATTTGTGCAACGGGCGTATGAAGCCATCCGGGACCTCGAAATCCTTTTCAAAGTGGACTTGGCCAGCGCCCTCGGGGTCACCATCATGTTCAACTCCAATGACGGAGATTGACGCCGCTTCGTCGCGCGGTCGGCTCCGTGTCACCGCATGGGGTTGGGTAAATACCCCGGTGGATATCGCGTCGCTCGCGGCGTTTCGCATCCTGTTTGGTCTCCTAATGGCAGCGGCCATGATTCGCTTTCTGGCGAAAGGTTGGGTGAACGAACTCTACGTCCTCCCAAAATTTCATTTTCCGTATGCTGGGTTCGGCTGGGTTCACGCGCTGCCCGCCGGATGGATGCACGCTCACTTTGTCGTTTTGGCCATTCTGGCACTAATGGTGGCGGGCGGGATTTTTTATCGCGCGGCGATCCTCCTGTTCTGCCTCGGCTTCGCGTATGTTGAACTGATTGACCAGACCGCTTTTCTCAATCACTACTATCTCATCAGCCTGTTGAGTGGAATCATGATTTTCCTGCCCGTGCACCGGGCCTGGTCCAT
>JANYBF010000461.1 GCA_025360895.1 Verrucomicrobiota bacterium | reverse complement strand
GAACGTCTGACGCCAACCGCTACGCCAAATACACTGGCAACGAAGGCGCACCCCGCGAGCGTCGGGGCGACGACCGTAGCGGTCCGCGCCCGCCGCGGCGCGATGGCGGTCCGGGAGCGCGCAATGACCGACCCGGCGGCCCTCGCCGGGAAGGCGGTTTTGGGCGTCCAGCGCGGGATGACCGCGGGGGTCCGCGACGGGATGATCGCCGAGGTCCACCCGAACGCCGCGATGCCCCGTTGCCGTTGCCACCGATTTCCGCCGCGTTGATACCGGACGAAAGAGGCGTTCAGTCCATGGCTCGCCAGGTGAAAATGACGGGCCGGGCATTTCCGTTGTTCGACATCGCCTTTTTGATTTTACAAAAGCCGGAGCGTTATTCGATTCGCCTCGTGGTGGAGAAAAATGCCCAAGGCCAGCCGGCGCAACCCATGTTTGTCTGCGCGCTGGACGAGACGGTGTGGTTGAGCGAAGAGGAGGCCGTAGCGCATGTGTTGCAGAAGCATTTCGCCACGTTTTATCAGGCCGAGCGCACGGCGACCGAGCCGCCCAAGGGCGTTTATACCTTCGTCGGCCAGTGCGATCTGAGCGGCGTGGTGCTGGGCCCACCGAACCATCACGATTACCAGAATCAGTTGCGCAAGTTGCATGCAGACCGCTTCAGCCGGATGCCGTTCGAGGTTTACAAATCCCGCGTGAAGATTGTGCGCGACGAGGCGGTGGTAAAGCAATGGGTTGAGGACCAAAGCTGGAAAACTCAATACATCTGCCTCAATGTCCCCGAGCCGCTCACCCTGCCGAATCGTGAAGAGGTGGAGAAACATTTCCGGACGACGCACAAGGATACGATCATAAAGCCAGTCGAGACGCAGATCATCAGCGGCGTGGCGTGTCGTTCGTTGCGGGGCGGACTCAGCCGGGTGGTGATGGAGTTGCTGGCTGATCAACGGCGCTTCCCCATGCAGATCGCCACGGCGCTGAGCCAATCATTTGCCCATAACGGCCTGCACTTTTTCAAAGTAAACAAGACGGTCACCCATGTGGCAGTGGCGCGGCCGGCTTATTTGGATCTCGAAACCACGCCGGTTTCCGAAGGCGTACGCCGGATCGTGGATTTCATTAACGCGCACCCGAAATGCAATCGGCGCAAACTCATCGAAGCCTTGGTGCCTTCACCCGCACCGACACCAATCCCGGTCGCTCCGGCGGAAGGCGAAGCGAGTCTGGCCACGCCGAGCGCTGCCGAGCCGACCACGGAGCAAGCGGCGATGGCGGGCGACCTGCACTGGCTGGTGCATCAAGGTCACGTCATTGAGTTTGCCAACGGGCTGTTGGAAACGGCGAAAAAACCCTTGCCCAGACCGCCGAAGTCGGAAGCGAAGCCGGTGGCCGTTGTGCCGCCCGCCGCCCCCGCGCCCACACCAATCGAAGCGCCAATTACCGAAGCTACGGCCCCGGCCGGCCAACCCGTGGCGGAAGATGCATCCAGTGCGGCACCGGAAGCTGCGCCGACGTCGCCTGCGGCGGCGCGGATTTAGGCCGCGCATTCTCCTTCAATAGCAAAGGCTGATTCCGACAAGCGGAATCAGCCTTTTTTCTCCGGACCTATGAAAGCTATGTTTTTGAGGCGCGACGGGGTCAGGCTTTCCCAAACCGCTCGACCAACGCGGCCAAACCGGTTTTGGTCTCGGGCGCTTGCTGGCGGACCTTGAGCTGGCCGAGAATGGCGTGCCAACCGATGTAAATCTTGTGCCATTGATTCTCGAGGCTGCGCAACGCGCCTTCACTCATCTCGCTCAGGTAACGCAGCGAGGGCGAATTGCCAATGAGACTGTGGATTTCCTCCTTGGTCGGCGAGCTGACTTCCATGCCGGCAAGAATGCGTTCGAGCTCCTGCACGAGCACGCTCTTCATCTCCAGGAAGTGGGTTTCGTCCTCGGCGCCGAACTTTTTGGCGCGGGCGATGTTGATGAAGTGGTTGAATTGCTTCCAACATTCGAGGTAGTTCTCGGTTTGTTGAATCAGCGGATGCATTTTTTGATTGCTCATAGGTCGGAGGTTTTTAGTTTTGGAATGGTACCAGAGGAATTGGAAGCCGTGAGAAAGACGAGAGCGCCGCCGCGCAACTCGCGGGCGGTGATGCTCAGGCCCGGATAATGAACAACGAGTTCGTCCAGCGGAAGCTGCGCCGTCTGCGCTTCGCGAAAAGTATCCACCACGCAGAGGCCGATCTCCGCGATCAAGGCTGACGGAAAGCTCGACGGCAGGGTGGTCGCGAGGACCCGCCCGCCCCGATCCAAGCTGAAACTGCCCGAATGCAATTGGAGCAGCGGTCGGGCGGGTTTGGAGAAAAAGCTCAGGAGCCCCATAAAGTTAAAATCTTTCTCATTCGGTCTCGGATTTCCCCCGCGCCGAGGGTTTGCCGCCAGCCGACGCACAAGGTTGCGGGGCCTTTTTGGGCGAGCGCGACATTGCGTTGTCCGCCCAGGCCGGTGACTTGTTCCAGCGTGCCTGCCTGGAGAGTTTCGCCAAGCGCAAGAAACCGCTCCAAGCTCTGGCGCGTCCAGCCGGCGAGGCGCTCGGGGTTTTCCAGCCCCCGGGAATCCACCTTGGTTTCCGCCGTGATGCGCAGCACGAATTCCACCCCATCAGTCTGGGCCAACGTTGTCAGACCATTGCCATCGTTACGGGCGGGTTGCCCGGGCATTACATTTGCCGCCGTGTCAAGGTTGCTGGCTTCATCAAACGCCTGGGCGGTTTCCAGCAGCAGTGCGTTGTACGACTTAAAGATGGTGCGCGGGCGGCTGGGTTCGGCGGGCAGGAATTCAAAATTACCGGTGCGCCAGCGCAGAATCTCTTGAAACGCTTCCTCGCCGCGGGCCGCCTCAGTCTCCGCGTCAATCAATTCACCATCGTTCACCCAGATGTTCCCCACGAACGGGCCGTTGATGACACGCAAAACCGATGAACTCTGGGAGATGCACTCCAATTGGACGAGGTCCATCAGACTCTTGCTTTGCATGCCGCGAAAGCCCAACTCCGATTCACGGCCCAGGAGCGATTCGAGACATTCCATGAATTGCTTCATCTCCGGCTCGGACCCCGGCTTGTGCCAATACAGATCCACGCCCAAGGCGTAAACGCGCGAGCGGAATTGTTCGTCCACCATCGAAGTCAGGACCACGGTACGAAGTTCAGGAAACTTCCGCCGGACGATGGAGAGCAACTGGAGGCCGTCCATCTTCGGCATCTTCAAATCCGTCACCAGTAACCGATACGGTCCTGCCTCCAGCATCGCAATCGCGCGCGCGCCGGATGGGGCGATATGCACTTCCGGATGACTCGGCAGCATGGCGAATGTCTCTCGAAAAACCTCCAGCAAATCCGGATCATCGTCCACCAGCAAAATCTTATGCCGTATTTCCATTTATTCTGTTCGGTTAAAACCACCGGTTTGCTTTTCGCCCCGCGCTCTGCGGCCCCGGCCTGCTTCGACCACTAATAAGCAAGTGGTATTCCGCGCCACTTCTTTTGGGAAGTTTGATCACTCGGCGCCGCATTTTCCCGGCCGCCGTCATCCCGGGCGGATCCGTCACGGACCCTGACCATGGGGGCGGACGACAACCCAAGGCAATCCACGGGACATCCAGTCCAGTGATGGGACAAGTTTCCGAAACCGCCTTTCGCGAATTCTTCTTCGTCACATGGATAAACCAACCGTCCGCCACCCCGCCGATAAAAAACTGACCTCAAAATCAACCGCTCACCGGTGGGCATTTCAGCCTTTTCCATTTTTAGTTGGCCACCCGCCGCCCGCATCACCAGACCTACAGAATCCCTCGCACTGCAACGCCCGGGCGACTCCGGGGGGTGCCGGGGGATTCCGGGTTTTGGGCTGTCACCCAGGGGCATTCCTGGTTCGTCCGGGCGGTTGCATT
>JANYBF010000445.1 GCA_025360895.1 Verrucomicrobiota bacterium | reverse complement strand
TTAGTCGAGGGTCGAGCGCCGAGGGTCGAGAGCGGGCATTGGCCCTCGACTCTCGACTTTCGTCTCTCGACCATAGGGCTTCATTCAATTTCGAGGCGATAATCTTCAATCACCGGGTTGCTCAACAGCTTGTGCGCCGCGTCGTTCAAGGCTTTGTGTGCCGCCGCCATGTCCGTGCCGGGCGCGAGGTCAATCTCGATGTATTTGCCGATATGGACACCGGTGACGCCGGTGTAGCCCATGTGTTCGAGGGCGGTCTGGACGGTTTTGCCCTGCGGATCAAGCACGGCTTTCTTGGGTGTGATAATGATTTTGGCTTTCATGCGGAACGGGGATTTTCCCGGTAAAAATCTGACGGCAGGGTGTCAAACACTGGTCCGGCAAGCGAGATTTTTTTGCATCTGCGGCCGTTCCGCAGGCGTAATCACCAGTGAATGCAGACATTAGTTGTGCAGTTTGGGACTGGCGAGGACATGACGGAACCGGCAAGCTGGCGCGTGCCCGTTCGCCACCGGCCCGTGGTAGTCGCGATACGGAAACTGAAACCATGCTGGATCGAGAAACGGCTAACGAATCCCAGGCGCAACTGTTGCGGCGCATTGCGGCACAGGACCGCCAGGCATTGACCGACCTCTACGACCAGACCGCCGCAATGCTTTTTTCGATTGCCGTCCGGATCCTGGGCGACCCGCACGAAGCGGAAGAAGTGGTGCAAGACGTTTTTGTGCAAATCTGGAACAAAGCCGCCACCTTTAACGGGACGCTGGGAGCACCGTTTCATTGGGCGCTGGGCATCACGCGCAACCGCGCCATTGACCGGCTGCGCGCGCGCCAACGCCGCAACCAGCTCGCCACGCAGTTCATGGAGAATTTCGCGATCGCGAGCGACGGCCAGGCCGCCGCGGCGCATTTGGACAAGGCGGAGGTGGCGCAGATTCGTTCCACGGTCGGCAACCTGCCCGCCGACCAGCGCCGGGTCATCGAGCTGGCGTTCTTCGGCGGCCTGACCCACGTTGAAATTGCCGAAGCCTTGGGCGAGCCATTGGGCACCGTCAAGGCCCGCATCCGGCGGGGCATGCTGAAGCTCCGTGACAATTTGCATGGCTATCTATGATTACCGAGCAACAACAAGAACAAGCCAGTCTCTACGCAGTGGGCGCGCTGATGGACACGGAGCAAGCCGCGTTTGAAAGCGAACTGCGCCACAACGAGGAGTTGCGCCAATTCGTGCGCAGTCTGGAACGCACGGCGGACCTGATTGCTTTGAGTTCGCCCGCCCAACCTCTGCCCTCGGGTTTGCGCGCCAAAGTTTTGCAGCGGATTGAAGCCTTGGATGCGGGCGGTAAGCAGCCGCCAAAGCCGTCGCTGGCGCTTATTCCCGGTTTGAGTTTCATCGACGCGCCTGGGGCAAAGGACTGGAAGGCCCTGCCGGTCCCGGGCACTTATATCAAGCTGCTCTCGCTTGAAAAGGAACGTGGTTATGCCGTGTTGATGGGCAAACTCGACCCCGGCGCACGTTATCCCGCGCACACAAATATCGGCCCGGAGGATTTCTACATTCTCACCGGCGATCTCGTCATCGGCCATCGCCGCCTCGGCGCGGGTGACTTTCATCACGCCGCCGCCGGCTCGCAACACGAGGAGAATTACTCGGTCGAAGGTTGTACGTTGCTCGCCGTGCTCACGACCGCTGACCCGCTGGTGACCTTTGCCATGGCGTAAACAATTCTTGTAGCCACCGACACGAGAAAACTCATTCCCCGCCATTGACTCAAAGTTAGAGCCTCACCGTGTTTGCCGCTCAAAATCTTTCCGTTGCGTTTCACCCAGCGCCTCCGGGTGATAGAACTTGTCGTAGAAATCCGCATCAAGATGGCACGCCTGAAAGCCCAGCACCGTCCGATATGGCGGCATGTAAACTGGGAAACGACCGTAGCGCGCCCAAAGGTATTCACAATAGGCCGTGACCGCCGCGATGGTCGCTTCGCTCACGGGCGTGATGGTTTGCACCACGCCGTTGTGATCTTTCCACGCGCTGCCCGGACCTTCGCTCCGGAACAAACCTTGCGCGCCAAACTTGGTTTCCACCACGGCGCGCACGGCTTCCGACATTGTCTCGTAATGCGGCGGACAAAATGGTTTCAGCAAGATTTCGCCATCGCGTTCCAGCCCCACCGGATACGGAATCTTCGGATTGCGCTTGAGCAACTTCATCGCGAGCGACGGCAGCCAGCCAGCGCCGACGTATCGGTTCGCTGGCATCTCCTGCATGCGAAAATCGAGCGCCTGGAACCAAGCAAACTCGTGATTTGCGAAATTGGGATAACCGCCCAGCCCCAGCGCCTGCGCCATCAATCCGAGGTTCTGCAACATCATCCCCTGCTCGACGGTCACGAACTCGGAGACGAACTGTTCGACTTGCCGGACGGTGGCCACGCGGCCTTGGTGCGGGTCAGATTCGAGATGTCCACCCCGAGCGCGGCTGAACTTCGACAAGCCCGCCGGTAGAAAATTATTTCGCTCGTCCAGGATGAACGTGCCGGTGTGTTCGTTGAGAATTTCCAGCAGTCCGTTGATGTACATGAACGTCAGATCGTTCACCGGCAGGAAGTAACTCGTGCCCGGCGCGTGGGCCGACCATTTATTGGCGTTGATGTTGAACAACGGCTTGGTCGGCGTGGTCGCGCGCCCCGCTTTGAGCTTCACGCGGCAACGCCGATACAATTCCGTGAACGCGCCGCGTTTGCCGAGTTCAATGAGTTCCGGGATTTCCGTCGCCGGCATTTCACAGGGCCGGCGGATGAGATACGTCGCTTCATCATTCGTGACGACGAGCGCCACGGTTTGCAGCCCGTCGCCACTCGCGATGCTGCGTGCGACGAGTCCGGCCATGATGCCGCCGCCTTCGCCGCGACCGTAGCTCAAATCGGCGAGCGCATGGCCCGTGATGCCGCACGCGGCGAAAACCAACGCGGCTTCCTCATCCTCGGTGAGCGGCCTGGGCTGGCGACGGCTTTCGAAAGCGAGCGCCCCGCCGGGAATTTTCATTCCGCGACCCATTCGCCGCGAGCGTCGCTCGCGCAACGCGGTCAGCAAGGGGTAACCATCAAGTTCAGCACGAAGTTCATTTTGCGAAGCGCTTGCAGTGTTCATGGCCGGTCAAAGTTCAATCGGTTTCGAATCGTGATCTGATAATACGAACATCTTCGGCAATCGGATGTAAAAATAGTTGTGCCCCATGCATCCGCCCGGCAACCCCAGGCGTATTCCTCTCTGTAAACGGAAAATGAAGACCATGAAACCGCACCTCCCGACCCTTTCCATCGCTCTGATCGCGATCGCCCTTAGTGGCTGCGATCGGAAAGCCGCCGCGCCTTCGGACCCTCAGAACGCGCCGGTCACTCGCTCAGTTCCACCCACCGCAGTTGATCCACTCGCGTTGGTGCTCGCGCTCCACGAAGGGGACAACGAAGGGGACAAGGAAATCCGGTGCTTCCAGGAACAGGTCCGGGGCGGGCAAAATCGCGAGGCTGCGTTGGAGCGACTGGGCTGGGCGTTCGTCACCAAGGCGCACGAAAGTTTTGACCCCGGTTATTACAAGCTCGCCGAAGCGTGCGCGAATATTTTGGAATCCGGCTCACCCGGCTGCCCTGAAGGATTGTTGTTGCGTGGTCACGTTCTGCAAAATTTGCATCGTTTCAAGGAAGCCGAGCTGCTGGCGCGCCAACTGGTCGCGAAGCGCGGGTTGTCGTTCGACTACGGACTGCTCGGTGACACGCTGATGGAACAGGGCCGGGTCAAACCGGCAGTCGAGGCGTATCAACAGATGGTGGATCTCCGGCCCGATCTCCAAGCCTACGCGCGCATCGCCCATGTCCGCTGGCTCACCGGCGATCGCGACGGGGCCATCGAAATGATGCAGGCCGCCGTCAGCGCCAGTTCTCCGCGGGATGCGGATGCGGCAGCGTGGGTCAACAGCCGGCTGGCCAGTCTCCAGCTCCAATCCGGCGACCCCGAACTGGCGCAGCAAACGTGCGCCGCGGCGCTGGCGTTGCGCCCGGATTATCCGCCGGCGTTGCTGCTCCGCGGTAAAATGTCACTGGCTTCGGAGGAAGCCCCCAACGCCATCACGGATTTGCAGCGGGCCGCCCAACTAAATCCGCTGCCGGAATACCAATGGGTGCTGGCCGAGGCGTTGCGCGCGGCCGGTCGCGAAGCTGAAGCTGCGACGCAGGAAGCTTTCATTACCCAGCGGGGCGCCGCGGCCGACCCGCGCACCCTCTCGCTTTATCTCGCCACGCGCGGCGAAGACGCCGATCTGGCCGTGCGGCTCGCCGAGCAGGAATTACAGGAGCGCCAGGATGTGTTCACGCACGACACGCTCGCCTGGGCATTGGCGGCGGCGGGCCGCATTGATGAAGCGCGTCCGCATCTGGAACGCGCGCTGGCCGAAGGCACACAGGACGCGCGGCTGTTTTTCCACGCCGCCGTGATCGAAGCCCGCGCGGGCCAGATCGAGGAAGCCGAGCACTGGTTCACCTGTGCCGCCGCGATGGAGGATCTGCTCCTGCCTTCGGAGCGGGCGCTGTTGCTCAAGTTGCCGGACGGCTTTGCCAGCGTCGGCGCTGCCCATGAAACTTTGCCGCCCTCCACAGCGAACTCACTTTCCGCTTCCGCCATTGGCGCGGAAGGGAATTGAAGAAACAAAACACAAGCAGACACAACAAAACCAGAAAGAAAATACATGAAACGAAACCTCCATCCCTTATTCCGCGGCGCCGCCCTGGTGCTGGCGGCGCAACTCGCCGTGCCGGCGTTCGCGTCCAGTCACATGGACGCGCCGTTGATCACCCGCGACCCTTCGGCCAACACCACGGACGTTTACGCGTTCGTCCAGGACGAGAACGGTGTCAAATGCCTCGTCACCGCCCTCGGCGTTTATCCGCATCAGGAGCCGGGCATCGGGCCGAACAAATACAACTTCGACGATAATGTGTTGTATCAAATCCACGTTGCAATCGGCGATGATCTGGCGGCGGGCAAACCCACGTTGAGTTACCAGTTTGAGTTCACCACCAAGTACAAGAACTCGAACACGATTTTGCAATCGTATCTCGGCGTGGTCAACGACGTCGGCGACGCGTCCCAAAATCTGGTGCAGACCTACACCGTCACCAAGGTGGATCGGCGTGGACGTCACGAAGGCCGCACGTGTCTCGGCAGCGGCATCGTCCCGCCCAATAACCAAGGCATCGCCACGCCCTTCTACAATCAAGGCAACAACGGCGAAAACCCGGCCAAGGACGGCGCCGCCACCGAAGCGGGGTTGGATCGCTACACGACGCAGGCCATCACGAACCTGGGCGGCGGCTACCTCGCCTTCGCCGGTCAGCGGGACGACGGATTCTACGGGGACATCCAATCCATCTTTGACCTGTTGCAACTGCGTTCACCGGGCAAGGATTCGCAGGGCGGTTTCAATATTCATCTGCTGTCGCTCGCCATTCCGGTCAGTGAATTCGGTGGCGACCAGCAATCCGTGGGCGTTTATGCGACCACGAGCCGCCGCTCGGTCCGCGTGTTGAATGACCGGCAGGCCCCGATCGAGGTGGGCCGTTGGGTGCAGGTCGCGCGGCAGGGCAATCCGCTGTTCAACGAAGGTCTGGTTGCGATTGCGGATAAGGATCTCTACAGCCGCACGAGTCCATCGCAGGACAAAGTTCTGTTTCGCAAATACGCCGAGTCGCCGGAACTCGCCCGCCTCATCAACGCGATCGTTTTCGGCGGCAGCGGCCCGGCGATTGAAACCAATCGCACCGACATCGCCGGGATTTTCATTCCCGACGTGATCAAGGTGGATCTCTCCACCGGCCCTTGCCGGCTGGCGGGCGGCGGCCCGACGCATCCAACAAATCCCGATGACGCCGGCTTCTCGCGTCTGGGTATCTTCGGCGGCGACACGCTCACCAGCACCATTCAAGCGGGCTTCGGCGGCGGCACGGTGCCCGGTGGTTGGCCGAATGGACGGCGCTTCGGCGACGACGTCGTGGACATCGCGGTGACCGCGCTAATCAGCGACCTGCGCGGCCCTTTGGTGATCCGTGTGGCGGACGGCATTGACGGTGTGAGCAAGAACGACATGGCCTACAACAAGGTCTTCCCGTACGAATCCACGCCACAAAACGGTCGCAACCATGCGCATCCTTAAACCCTGAACGATCAAAACGGCGGCCAGCGAATTCGTTGACCGCCGTTTTCCTTTTCTTCACGGGTAACATTTTCTACGCTTCGCCCCGCTTGATCACCACCGAATTCTCACGCTGCCGGACCCGCTGGGTATTTGCCCTCGTCACCAGTTGCTGGGTCGGGCTGGCTCACGCGCACGATGTTGGTCTCAGCACCGCCACCTGGCAATGGCACCCGAACCAACTGGCCGGGACGCTCACCTTCGCCGTCCGCGAAACGGAGCAAATCGTGTCGCTCGACCTTAACCGGGACGGACGGGTGTCGCCGGACGAATTCACCCTGGGTCACGATGCCTTGGCCGCTGCCATTGCCACCAACTGCCAGGTCCGCTTCGACGGCGTGCCCGTCGAGCCGGGCGAGATTCACTGTCAACTCGATAGCAGCAACAACGTGGACGTGACGCTGAGTTTTCCGAATCCCCAGTTCAGAGAATTGACGCTCGATTTCCCCGTCCTTCGCTTGCTCACGCCCGGCCACCGGATGTTCTTCTCGTTGCTCGATCCGACGGGGCTGACCATCGCCGAACGGTTGCTGAGCCGGAACTCAACGCTCGTCGTGGTCCAATTCGATACCGAGGCGTCGGCGACAACCGCGACGCCCTCACCTACAGCCCTGCCCTCGTTTGGTGGCTTCCTGAAACTGGGCGTGGAACATATCCTGACCGGTTACGATCATTTACTGTTCCTGTTCGCGCTGCTCATCGTAACGCGGAATTTAATGTCGGCGCTCCAGGTCATCACCTGCTTCACTGTTGCCCATTCCATCACGCTCGGCGTCGCGGCGTTTGACCTGGTGCAGGTTTCCAGTCGGATCGTCGAACCGCTCATCGCGGTGACGATCATCTATGTGGGTTTAGAAAATATCTGGAAACACGGCGACCCGCACGGGCGCTGGCTGCTGACTTTCGCGTTTGGGTTGATTCACGGCTTTGGCTTCGCGTCGGTGCTGCGCGAAATGGGCATCGGCGTGCAAGCCGGTGGCGTGGCGATACCGCTGCTGGCCTTCAATCTCGGCGTCGAACTGGGTCAGATCGCCGTGGCGGCCGTCGCGTTGCCCATCATCTGGCAGTTGCGAAAAAGGGAATCTTTTGTGCGCTACGGCGTACCGGCGTGTTCCGTCCTCGTGGCTCTGGCCGGCGCATTCTGGTTGGTGCAGCGCGTGTGGCTAAATTAAATCCAGTAGGAACGTGTCCCTACTGAACCGCCTTACCGCGCCTGGCGCACGCGGACGGTATATTTTTTCGCCTGCGCATTCAGCGAAACAAACCTCACCTGCTCGGTTGCGTTCTCCGTCAGGATCACGCCCTGGAAAGGCGCTTCGTCGGTCACCACGCCCGCCTCGTCTTTGAAGAGACAATCCGCCTGCACTTCGAGGCGGCGGTTTTCGCGATTGCGCAACCCGACCACGACTTCAAGGCGGCCATCTTCCAATGTGCGTTGCGCATACGTCGCCATGGTCACGGAATATTGCACGCCCGGATCCAGCAGAATGAGGCGCTCGGTGTCTTCGTAAGGCGGGGTCTTGGATTTCTGCGGCAAATACGGGCCTTTGTCATACGTGCTTGAACAGCCGGCGGCGATCAATGCCGTCGCGCCCAGGATGAGGATGGAGTTTTTCATAATTTTTGTGGTGTAATAGAAGTGTCGCTGACGAAAATAACTTTGTCACGGTCCGGGGTGAGGTTGACGGTCAGCGTCTTGGTCAACTTGGCATCCGCCCGGCCGTTGGCGTCGAGGAAATCCACCGTCACGACGTTTTCGCCCGGCAGCAATTGCACCGCCGCGAAGCTGATGAACTGCGGCAGATTGTCCCATGTGCGGACGTCGGCTTCCGGCGTGGTGGCGGCGGAAATCCCCTTGCTGATCAGCCCGGCGAGCGCGATGCCCAGACCGACGCCTTGGGTCGTGCGATTGTTGCTGGCGGCGGCCGTCGTGAGACCGCCGATCAAAGCCACGTCTCCGGCCGTGCTGGTGGCCGACTTGAACGCGGCTTTCCGGCCGAGCACATGATCCATGACGCGCCCGCCGCGCGTCGTGGCCTGGAAACTCACGTCGTCGCAAGGCGCGACGGCCAGATCAATGGCACCGGTCTTGATGCGCGCCGAAACCAGCGGTGAACTGCGCGTGCGAATCCGCAACTCCTGATTATATTCGCCCGTGGCGTATTTGAGCGGCCCTGGGCCAAACTCGATGATGAACAGCACGTTCGCTTTCAGGTTGTAGTCCGGCAGATTGATGTTCGTTCCGTTGGCCCGGGCCCGCTTCAAGGCGTCCGCGCCATCGTTGCCGAGCTTCGTGGTGACGAGCCCGTCGAGATAGTCCGGCAACACCCAATCGCCGGCGTATTCCGTGGTTTCGGCGTCGCTATCTTCAAACTCGGCGCTCTTGAAACAGGCACGGGCGTTGTCCAACTCGCCGTCCATCCAATAAATAACACCGCGATAAAAATACGCCATCGAACGCTCATAAGGCTCGCCAATGAAAGTCTTGCGCGCTTCCTTGTTGAAATAGCCGCGCGCCTTCCGTGCCTCGGCGTCCTTGCCATAAATGCCCTGCAACGTGAGCAACGCGTCATCGAACAGCGGCTTGGCGACCTCGAACTGACCTTGGCGCATGGCGGCGACGGCGGTGCGGGATTGCCAGAGGACTTTGTCCTTGGGCGGACCTTCGGCGATCATGTTCGGACCATCCACCATGATATTGCCGGTCAAGGCGACGTGGTGCTTCGGCGTAGTGGCGCAGCCGGAGAAAAACAGGAGTGCGAGAAGCAGAAACAGATTCAACGCAAAGGCGCAAAAGTGCAAAGGCGCAAAGAGGGAAAACCTTTCTCTTGCTTGCGTTTTGGCGTCTTGGCGTCTCAGTGTTAAAGACTGCATGTTTAGGAATGAAATTGCGAGCGCACTGACGCGTTGTCAGTCGAGATTGATTTTCTGTCCAGCTTCACTTAAAGCCGCTGAATGGTCTGGAAAGATGCCAATGATCTTTAACTCCTGACAAATCACCTCAAACACGTTCTCCTTGAAAGAAACAATAAAATGCCGTTTCGACTGATGAGCCTGTTTTGTTGCGGAGAGGCCGCGTCCGCTCCATATGCGTTCATGTGAACCTTTACTCATCGTCTCGTACTCTTTCAAGAACTCCGAATCTTTGACTTCCCCAAATCCGTTCAGATTACCAAGGCCACTGCGATAAAGGCGGTGCTCGGTAAGTCCTTCATCGTTTGGATACCCAAAGCGCGACAGCGAAATCCCAGCGCAAGCTACCAATACCGACTTTGCAGTTCGATCATCTGAAGCGTAGTAAGTCGAGTAGATCAAAAAACTACTCATATCGCCATGCAGCACGACTTCATTACTCGGAGAAGAAGGCCGAGGCAACTTGACCTCTTCGAGTTCGACAACACGTTCCGACATGATGGTGTCTATTCCTCCCTGACGGACATCATCGTGCTCTACCGATACGCCGCGTCTTCCAACCCCTGTTTTTTGATCTCCGCCGAGTCTTCCCAAACGATGGCGCTGGTGCGGGCGTCAATCAGTTGAAAGGCATACAGAATATAATCGCTGGTGCCTTTAGACGTGCGCGTGGAGATGCCTTGCAGGGTGCCGGTCAGAAAATAATTCGCCCCCAGAAATTCCTGCTTCGCCGGATCGCTGCTTGCCGTCACCGCGCCTTCACGCTTGAGGTTGCGTTCCTTTTCCAACGCCGCCATGCGGTCGCGCGCGAGAAAGGTCACCTTGCCCGCGGACTTTGAGTTGAGCTGGGTGCGGATGCGTGTGAGGAAGATTTCCTTGTTAATGGGGAAACGGGTTTCGTTCACCACGGGATCGAGTACGATGATGGGCGGCGTGGGGGCGCTGGCAATCTGCGGGATGCCCAGGATGCTGCGCGACATCTTGTCCGCGACGCTTACAAGGTCCTGTGATTCGATGCCCGTACCGCCGACAAAGCCCGCTT
>JANYBF010000444.1 GCA_025360895.1 Verrucomicrobiota bacterium | reverse complement strand
CTCGACACCGAATGCGCGAAAGAGTGCGATGTGCTTGGCGGTATTGCTCAAGTGATCCTCACCGCGAATGACGTGCGTGATCCCCATCTCCAGATCATCCACGACATTGACGAAGTGGAACACGGGCTGGCCATCGGAACGCACGAGCACCCAGTCCGGGTCCTGCTCCTCGCGATCGGTGAGCGGGCGCACGACATCGCCGACGACGAGATCGGGAATCATAATCGGCTCGCGCGTCATCTTGAATTTGATCGCCCCCTCATGTTCGTAAGCGAGGTCGCGGGACAAGAGGGCTTCGACGCGAGCCTGATAATTGGCTTTGCGCTGTGATTGGAAATACGGGCCCCGATCGCCCTTGCAGGGACCGGTAGCGTCGGCGGTGAGCGGACCTTCGTTCCAATTCAAACCAAGCCAACGGAGACCGTTGAGGATAACGTCCACGGCTTCTTGGGAATTACGCGCGGCATCGGTGTCTTCGATGCGCAGCACAAACGTGCCGCCGGTGTGGCGGGCGTAAAGCCAGTTGAACAAGGCGGTGCGCGCGCCGCCGATGTGCAAATAGCCCGTGGGCGACGGGGCGAAACGAACGCGAGGTTTCATGTCGCCGCCAGCATTTCAAAAACCCCGGGCGCTTGTCGAGCGCCGGGATTGGCCGGAGAGGGATTTTGCCCGTGGCAATCAGCTCATTTCTTTACCGCATCCACCTTGGCTTTTTCCAATTCAGCTTTGGCTTCGGCTTTCTTCTTATCCGCATCCAGTTGCGCTTGAGCCGCGACCTTGTTGGCTTCGATCTTTGCCTTTTCAATCGTCGCATCCACGTCCGCCTGCTTTTTGGCTTCGGCGGCCGCGACATCTACCGCATCCTTGCGATTGTCAATGGCACTTTTGGTCGCTTCCTTATTGTCATCAATGGCGGTTTTTTGTTTATCGCAGCCCACGAGGACGAAGGCGGCGAGGATACCCAGGATTATATGTTTCATGATTTTCAGTCTTGGTCGTTTACAATTTACGGTCAGCGTTTTTCAGACGCTCAACCTACTCTATCGAATTTGGGGGGCGGGCGGTATGGGGTGAAATCCCCATGACCGGGGTTGACTCGCGACGCCAAGGGAAGTCGAGATTGGTGACAAACTTTGATTGGCGTTCACGAGCACGCCAACTTCCGCGCCATCATCATTCTCAAATGGGCAATTGACGCCACGCGATTCAGGAATATGCTCTGCGGCTTGTGTGGCCGCAGGTAAATCCCTGACTCCGGCTCGGGCGGAGTTTGCCTCTGTTCGTTTCGTGATCGAGCACCGGCGGCCACTATTATTATTCCATGCTTATCATTCGTGAACTTAAGATAACACTCGGCGCGCGGACGCTGTTCGAGAACGCGTCGTTTCAGGTGAATTACGGCGAACGTGTGGCGCTCGTCGGGGCGAACGGCACGGGCAAATCCACGTTGTTCTCGATCATCCTCAAACAGCGCGAGCCAGACAGCGGCACGGTCGAGCGGGATGAATGGACGATGGTCGGCTATCTCCCGCAGGAAGCCGAAGCGCACGGAGACGAAACGGTGTTGGATGTGGCGACGGGGCGCGTGGATGAATTACCGGCGCTGGAAAAACGGTTGCACGAGTTGGAGCAGGCGGGCGACGTGTCCACGTCGGAATACATGGAGGCGCACGCCAAACACGATGCATTGAACAGTCCCGAGGTAGAGGTAAAGGCGAAGAAGATGTTGCGCGGATTGGGCTATCGCGACACGGATTTCGAGCGCAAGGCCAAGGAGATGAGCGGCGGCTGGATAATGCGGGCGCGGCTGGCGCGGTTGCTGGCCATGGAGCCGGACCTGCTGTTGTTGGACGAACCGACGAACCATCTCGATTTGCTCTCGCTGCTCTGGCTGCAAAATTATCTGAAGAATTATTCCGGCGCGGTGCTGCTGATTTCGCATGATCGCCAGTTCATGGACGAAGTGGTGAGTCAAGTGCATGAAATTGCTGAGAAGAAGCTGGTCGCGTACACGGGCAATTACACCGACTTTCTACGGCAGCGGGAGGAGCGTTTCGAACAACAACTGGCCGCCTACAAGAATCAGCAGAAAGAGATCGCCGCGCTCCAGGAATTCGTATCGCGGTTTCGTTCCGTGACATCCAAGGCATCACAGGCAATGAGCAAACTCAAGCAGATCGAGCGGATGGAGTTGATCGAGCAACCACAGGCGCCGCGCAAACCGTTCCGGTTTCAAATTCCCCAGCCACCACGGGGCGGACAGCGGGCCGTGTCGTTGGTCGGCATCCACATGGCCTACGGCCCGAACAAGGTTTACGCCGGTCTTGATCTCACGGTGGAACGCGGCGAGCGCACGGTTTTGGTCGGACCGAACGGCGCGGGCAAATCCACGTTGCTAAAAATTCTGGCGGGCGTGGTGCCGTTTCAGAAAGGCGAGCGCGATCTGGGCCACAATGCGAAGATCGGTTACTTCAGCCAGCATCGCGCCGACACGCTCGACCCGGAGCGCACGGTGCTCGACGAAGTGATCGCCAGTGCCCCGCTCCTCCCGGAGAACGAGGCGCGCGGCATTCTGGGATCGTTCCTGTTCCGCAAGGATGATATTTTCAAGAAGACAGCGGTGCTGAGCGGGGGCGAGAAGAGCCGGCTCAATCTCATCAAGTTCCTGGTTGATCCGCCCAATCTTTTGCTCATGGACGAACCGACAACGCATCTGGACATTCATACGGTGGAATCGCTCACACTGGCCTTGGAACGTTACGAAGGCACGCTCATCTTCATTTCGCACGATGTGCATTTCATCCGTCACCTCGCAACGAAAGTGTTGCATGTGAACGCCGGTCAGATCACACCGTATGCCGGTGGCTACGATTATTTTCTGGAGAAGACCGGCGGCCGCGCCGACGAACGCGCCGCACTGACGGCGGCATGAGGGAGCAAGCTCAGGCGGCGGTTCCCAATCGGTCGCCGACGCGGGCGTAGAGTTCGCGCTGGTTGCGGCTTTGTTCGACCAAATCATCAGACAATCTCACGCGACCCGGCTCAAACAGCAGCAAGGTCGAACTACCACCAAAACGGAAGTAGCCCTTCTCGTCTCCCTTCGCAACGGATGTGCCGGGACAATAGGTCTGTACGATGGACCCGACATTGGTCGCGCCGATTTCCAGCACGATCACGGTGCCGAACTTTTCCGTTTCCAACGTTGTGAGCGTGCGGCGATTTTCCCAGAGGTAACTCAGGTTGCGGCGCAGAGCGATGGGGTTCACCGAATAGAGCGGGCCGTTGAGCCGTTTGGTTTCGGCAGGCTTCCCCGCCAGTGAAAAATGAAACCGGTGATAGTCAACCGGACACAAGCGCGACAGCACAAGCGTGCCGTTGGCGTAGTGAGATGCGAGTTTTGGGTTGCCGAGGAGTCGTTCGAGATCGAAACGTTGTCCCTTCACAAATACACCCTTGATTTGTGAGGCGGCGGGAAACCCCAGATGCCGCCCATCCGCAGGAAACACCACGGCTGCAGGATCGGGATCCACCGGACGCACGCCGGCCTTGAGACGACGATAGAAGAATTCGTTGAAGGTGCGGTAGGATTCCGACGGGTCGGCAAACTCATTCACATCAAGGCCGAAGTTGCGAATGAACGGCAGCACTTTTTCCCGGCTGACCGGGCGATCCATGCGCCAACCATACCACCGCGAGAAGAACGGACGTTTCACGACTGCCTCCAACGCCAGCCGACCGAAGAGATTGCAGTAGGTCCAGCGCAGCCAGGCCGCGCCGTAAACCTGTTCCTGCTCCACGCGACCTGTGTAGCGATTGAAAAACTTGATGCTGTCCGTTTCAGGCATAAACCAAGTCGAAGTTTAGAAGGCGCAACGCCCGGCGGCGAGTTTTCAAATCAGCGGCGTTGGGGGCGATTACGATCCGCCCATCGGTTTGGCAGGTTGTTTTGACGACCGCACAGGCGTTTGTTAGCCTATCGCCATTATGGCAGAGCCTACCAACCATTCTCGTGATCCATTACATGGCATCACCTTGGAAAGCATCATCAATCAACTGGTCCAGCGGCACGGGTGGAGCGAGATGGGACGGCGCATCCCGATCCGGTGTTTTCAATTCAATCCCACGGTCAAGTCCAGCCTGACATTTCTGCGAAAAACGCCGTGGGCACGGGCGAAGGTGGAAGGTTGGTTTATCGCGGAGCTTTGAGGCAGGCCACCGGAGGCCGCAGATTATTTCCTGGCCGCTTTGATCTTGCCCAATGCCGTCACCATCAGTTTCTGCCGGCTGGCGGGGTCGGGATTGTACGGCACAACAAAATCACCTTGGTCAACTCCGCGTCCGTAATGACGACCTTCGGGGGCGTGTAGTGAACGTCCTCCGGTGGATGCAACGCGGCATCAACAAGGGACGGTTCCGTATGGTTTTCCGTCTTACAATCGGAGAAAACAATTACCGAGACCAGCTTCAATGCTTCAAAAGCGTGAACCGTTGCGGAATTAGAACCTTTTTCCAACAGGCCGTCTTTCGATTGCAGACAAATAACTTCGGTTGCCAAAAAAGCCAGCGGTTTTCCGTCGCGGCGGGCTTCGGCCTGGGCTTCGGTTAATTCCGAGAGGCGGTAAACCGCGCCGAGCCTGCCCAGTTTCTTAATTTTTTCCTGCTTCCGGGCCGAGGCTTCGGCCCGGATCGGATCGTAACCGTATTTGCTTTGCACGTCTGGCGGGAGGTTCGTGAAGTTAACCCAACCGCCGCCGCTTGGGGAGGTGATTTTAAGGGCAAAGACATTCGTTTGGAGCACGCGGAATTCACGATAGGTTTTGTGATCAAGCGTGATCAGGTCTTCGGCTTCGGCGGCGAGGCCAAACGCGAGCAGGAACAGAAATGCAGTTTTCATTTTAGGTTTCCTTTTTTTCCGGCTCGCGTTTATCGGAGTTGATCGGCAAGCCGCCGACGCTGCGAGCGCTACTCAATGCCGAGCAATTCGACTTCGAAAATCAAAGTCGAATTCGGCGGAATGGCGCCCGGATAACCATCCCGACCATAAGCAAGGTCCGGCGGGATGGTAAGCTTGACCTTGTCGCCCACTTTCATTTGTGCGACCCCCAGATCCCAGCCAGCGATGACCTGCCCCTGGCCCAGCACAAAGCTGAACGGCTCGGCGCGGTCCACGGAGCTGTCGAACTTTTTGCCGTCGATGAAACAGCCGGTATAGTGGACAGATACAGTTTGGCCCGGCTTCGGCATCAGCCCATTGCCGCTGATGAGTTTTTCAATATTTAATTCTGGATTTGCCATTCAGGATTTTGACCACATCTCAACCTGCGGGTCAATTCTGTTGGAGCTAGCAGACCTTTGATGCCGGCGATCCCAATCTGCGACAAGCGGGAACTTTTGCCTTTCAATTGTCATCCGGGAATCATGTCCGGCGTAGACGACCGGTGGGCATCGAGTTGCTGCAACACGGCACACAAGGCTTCCAGGCGAGGCGTCGCCACGCCTGCCTGTTGGGACTGCCGTAACGGTCCGAGAAACAAGCCCTCCAGTTCAAGTGGGCGGCCCAGTTCGAAATCGAGCAGGGTTGAAGCCTTATATGAACCCATGGTGCGCGTTCGGGAGATTTGAGTGTCACGGAGCGACGGATCTACTGGCAATCCCAGCGCATTGGCCGCAGCGATGACTTCATCCATGAGCTCGCGCACGATCGCTTCCCAGCGCACATCCGCCAGAAGTTTGTCGGTCGTCAGACACTGGCCCAGCGGCGAGTTGATCGCTAAAGGTTGACCGAGCAGCGCGGCGTAACCGGTGGCACTCGCCACCCCCAACCCGTTGAAAGGAATGTTCCAGACCAGTTTCTCCCAATGGGTACGCGCAAGATTATCCGTGACCTTGCACGCCACGCCCGCATTTTGGAATGCTCCCGCGATCTCGTTTGTTCGCAACCCGGGCTGTCGTCCAAACTCGCCCAATACGATCAGTCCATGATCCAGGTGCTGAATCACACCGGGTGCCGTGCGGTTAAGACAGACAAAGCAAAGCCCCCCTAAGATCTGTTCCGATGGGAAAAGCCGGGCCAATCGTTCCTCATTGCCCAGACCATTCTGCAACGTCACCAAAGCGGTTCGTGGACCGACCAAGGGCGGCAGCAATTGGGCAAACTGTTCGTTCGCCGTCGTTTTGAGCGCGATCAATACCACCTCGCTCACGCCGATTTCACCCGGCGACTTTGCGCACTGCGGCCACGCCGTAAAATCGCCCGCCAGACTGCGGACCTGCACCCCACTCCGCCGCACAGTTTCGTAATCCGATCGCAGCAAAAAATACACGGCGTGTCCGGCGTGGCAAAGCATCGCCCCGTAATAGCTGCCGACCGCACCACATCCGACGACGGCAATTTTCATGGCGAGGTACGAAAAATAAAAAAAAGGCACTCGGACAAAAGTCCGAGTGCCTGCGTGAAAAAATAACTTACTTGGCGCCGAGAATTGCGTCCTTGGCCGCCTTGGCAACACGAAACTTGACGACGCGCTTGGCGGCAATCTGGATCGTCGCGCCCGTGGCGGGGTTGCGGCCGATGCGGGCCTTGCGATTAACCAACACAATCTTGCCGATGCCGGGCAACGTGAAAGTGTTCTTCGCGTTCTTGTATGCAAGCGCGGCGATATGTTCAAGGATCTCCGCCGCCTGTTTTTTCTTGATGCCGGCTTGATCGGCGATCTCCGCTGCAATTTGTGATTTGGATAGTGCTTTTGCCATATATTTGTTTGTTTGGTTGTGTACTTAAAGTCGTTCGACTTGCTCGTATTAAAAGCCTTCGTCACACTCACGCAAGCATAATTTGCACTTTTTCCTCAGAAATTCTGATGGCCCGTGCGCAAGCGGTTTCGGTCAATCCCCTGCCCGCTGAACCGCTTTTCGTCCGCCAAGAAATCGGCGCACCGCTACCTATGAGAAATACGACAGGGGTTCAACGGCGCGGGTGCGGCGCAACCCAACTTCGTCATCCGTTCGCTACGCCGGCATTGGCGAGTTCCTTTGCATTAGCGCCGATGAGCAAGGACCAGGGAAGCGCTGATTCAATCGGAGTTGGTAATTTTTCCTGAACTTCAGATTTTAGATGGTGCGTAGGAGGTCGCAGGAGCGATTTTGATTTCAGGGGAAAGTGATTTCGACGGTCGAAACCGAGTCGGATTTTCTGCATGCCGATTAAATCAGCGCTTCCCTAGCGGTTTAAACCTCGCGGTGGGCTTTAGTAAACCACCTTGTTCAACGGATATTCCGTGACGCCTTCCGCGCCGGCGGCTTTGAGGGCGGGAATCAATTCGCGCACGATGTGTTCGTCAATGATCGTCTCCACCGCCACCCAGCCCTTGAGGCTGAGATTGGAAATGGTCGGATTGCGCAGCGCGGGCAGATTCGCGAGCAGTTTCGGCAAATCTTTTTCGCGAATGTTCATCTTCAAGCCGACCTTGGTCTCGGCTTCGAGTGCGCCCTTGAGCAGGAGCGCGATGGTCTCAATCTTCTGCCGCTTCCATTTGTTCTTCCACGCAGCCGGATTCGCGATGAGCCGGGGCGTGGAGCAGAGCAACTCGTCCACGATGCGCAGCTTGTTCGCGCGCAACGACGAGCCGGTTTCAGTGACTTCGACAATAGCGTCCACCAGTTCGTGTGCCTTGACCTCGGTGGCGCCCCAAGAAAATTCCACCTCGGCTTTCACGCCGTGTTTCTTCAGATATTTTTTGGTGAGGTTGACGACTTCCGTCGCGATGCGTTTGCCTTTCAAGTCCTTCACCGATTTAACCGGCGAATCTTCCGGCACGCACAATACCCAGCGGGCGGGTTTGCGAGTGGCTTTGCTGAACAGAAATTCGCCCACCTCGTGGACCTTCGATCCGTTCTCCATGATCCAGTCGTACCCGGTAATGCCGCAATCCAGGTAGCCGTGTTCGA
>JANYBF010000378.1 GCA_025360895.1 Verrucomicrobiota bacterium | reverse complement strand
CGCGCAGTTCGACGTCGAAGAAACCAAAGGTTTGGGGCGTAGGGCTGATAGGCATGGCTGAACATAAACCGCCGCCGTTTTCCCGGCGACTATTTTCAGGCAGTGGCTTCATGTTTTTTCCCGAGTTTCCGGAGATGCCCTGGATCCGAAGGCTTGGGTATTCAATCACCGAGGCAAAGTCTCTGAGCACGCGCGCGGAAAATCTGATTTGTAAGCTGCAAAATTTAACCCGAAAGTTCGTGCCGCTACTTTATGCCAAGACTTTCCGAAGGATTTGTCAGAAGGAAACATGATCTCGACGAACAAAGCTGTTTGGTAAACATTCACCGCCCAATCGCATGCCGTCACGAATAAACACATTTATGCAGGCTTGGAACCTTGTTGCAGTCGCACTGCTCACCGCCAACGCCATGGCTGACGAGGAAGGATTCCGTTCCGTCTTTGATGGCCGGGCGCTTGCCGGATGGGAAACACCGGATCCCAGTTACTGGGCCGTGGAGGACGGTGTCATCACCGGTCGAATCACCAAGGAGCATCCCTCCACGGTGAACCAGTATCTCGTTTGGGCGGGCGGCGAACTCGCGGACTTTGAACTCAAACTCAAGTCACGTGTGAATGGCGAGGGAGGCATCAACAATGGTTTTCAGTTTCGCAGCCGGCTGCTCCCGGACCACGACGTTTGCGGTTATCAGGTGGACAACAATCTTCAGACACCTTGGCTCGTGCGGCTCTACGACGAGTTTGGCCGCCACACGCTGGCTTGGCGCGGCGAACGTGCGGTCTTCGACGGCAGGGGCAACCGCACCGTCACAAAGTTCGCGGAGACCGAAGGTACGGCTTGGTTTCGCCTCGAAGACTGGCATGAGTATCACCTGATCTGCGTTGGTCCCCGAATCACGTTGCGGGTGGATGGCCGGTTGGCGGCGGAAGTCGAAGACAACGACCCGCGTCGCCGAGAACGTCAAGGCATTCTCGCGCTCCAACTTCACAGCGGTCCATCCACGGTGGCGCAGTTTAAGGACATCCAGCTCAAAGTGATCAAAGCGGCGATGCCGCCAATAAAACCCAGGCCCTTCGCCGTCGAGGCAAGCCGGGTGGCCTTGCAGCGCGAGGCGATTGCGTGGTGGCCGCTGGATACCGGCGGCCACGGCGCGCTGCCGCCGTTGCGTCACATTCCCGGCTGGGAAAAGTTCGCGTTGAATGTGCGGGCCGCCACGGATGTGGTGATCCTCGATGGCGCTTACTTTGATGTCAGGCCGGATCTGCATGGGGGTGAGGACGCCGTAACGGTGTATTTGCGGGCGCGGGATTCGCGCGGCGTCTGGAACTCCGCGCTGTTCGCGAAACGTGGCAGCCACGAACAGGTTCATTTCAATCTTTTCAGCGTGGACTTGCCGGAGACACCGGGCGCCGACATCGGATTTGAAATCCGAACCGATCAGGGATTCGTAATGGTTAGTTTCCCCGTCTCACAGATCGAAGCCACCGCCTGGCATGACTTGGTGGGCCGCTACGATGGCAAGATGCTGGAACTTTTCTGCGATGGCCGACGCATGGTCGGAAAGCCGTGGCGGGGCGTTTTGCAGAAAAATCATGAACCGTTGCTGATCGGGGCGGAGACGGACGCGGGCAAAGTGGTCCGGCATTTCCACGGCGAACTGGAAACGGCCGCACTCTGGTCGCGGGCGCTGACGGACGATGAAGTGGCGGTACTCAGTGAGGCGGAAAAAGCTGGCCACCGAGAACGTTGATGGCAAACCACAGCGCCGAGCAGCGCGCGGCTTTAGCCTGGTTTCGCTTGGCCAGACCGGGCGATGCTAGGCGCGCTTTCGATCTGGCGTCGAAAGCTGATTCCAAGATGGCAAAACGTCAGCCAAACGGGTATTACATCTCCATGACTGCGCTGGAACATGACATTCTCGACCGCCTGACCAAACTTGAAGCCACGGTAAAAACCATGCCCACGGCCAATCCGAAACCGAATCTCCTCCCGCTCTTTCAACAAATCGAGGAACTCGCCGGCGATTTGCCGCAGGGCACCGCCCCCGACCTGCTGCACTATATGCAAAGGAAAAGTTACGAGAAGGCACGTCAGTGGCTGGAAGGTCGCTACGCTGAAATCCAGAAGGGTGGCTGCCTGCGGTGAGCGGCGCGATAATTCAGGAACGACGAGCCACCCCCGTCACCCGCTTGCCACCCGCAACTTCCCACCTGTAATCTCCCCGCATGTTCGACGACACCATAGCTGCCATCGCAACGCCCCTCGGCGAAGGCGGGTTGGCAGTGATCCGCATTTCCGGCGCCCAAGCGCTCACAGTGGCGGACAAAGTTTTTGTTCCCGGCGGAAAAAATTCCACCCAACCCAGCGGGGCAACCAGTCACACGATTCATTATGGCCATGTCGTCCGCGCCGGCCAATCGGTGGATGAAGTTCTCTGCGCTGTCATGCGGTCCCCGCGCAGTTACACCCGCGAAGACGTGGTGGAAATCACCTGTCACGGCGGCATTCTCGCGACCAAGACCGTCCTCGATACGGTGCTGGAAAACGGGGCCCGCCTCGCCTTGCCCGGGGAGTTCACCCAACGCGCCTTCCTCAACGGCCGCCTCGACCTCACGCAAGCCGAGGCCGTGGCCGACTTGATTCATTCACGGACGGATCTCGCCTTGCGCGCGGCCAACGAACAACTCGCCGGCAAACTTTCCGCCCGCATCAATCAACTGCGCGACGATCTGATGCACACCCTCGCGCACATCGAAGCGCATCTGGATTTTCCCGAGGAAGACATCGCGCCCAACACCCGCACCCAGTTGGAACGTCAACTGGCCAACGGCATCGCCTTCATGGATGAACTACTTCGCACGGCGCACGAAGGCCAGATTTTGCGGCGTGGCATTCGCGCTGCCATCGTAGGCCGGCCCAATGCCGGCAAGTCCAGCCTCCTTAATCAACTCCTCGGCCACGACCGCGCCATTGTCTCGTCCATCGCCGGTACCACCCGCGACACCATCGAGGAAACCGCCAACGTGCGCGGCCTTCCCGTCGTGTTCATTGACACCGCCGGCCTGCGTGAGGCGCAAAACGAGATCGAGAGCGAAGGCATCCGTCGCAGTCGTGAATCGCTTGCCCGCGCCGAATTTATTCTGCATGTCCTCGACGCCTCCGAACCGCTCACGCCGGAGGACGAAACTTTCCTCGCCGAATTCGCCGCCAAGAAGCGGATTCTGGTGCGCAACAAAGCCGATCTGCCGGTGCGGTTGAGGGTCACCGAATTGTCACCGCAGTCTCCAGTGGTTGATGTTTCCTGCACCACGGGCCACGGTCTCGAAGCGCTCAAGGACGCCATCAAGGCGCTCGTCTGGTCTGGTACGATTACGAACGAAATGGCGCAGGTGACGATCAACTCGCGCCATCAGGACGCCCTGCGCCGCGCCCGCGACAGCACAACCCTCGCGCTGGAAAATTTGCGCGCCGATGCCTCGCTCGAATTCGTAGCCCTTGACCTGCGCCTCGGCGCCAATGCGGTGGGTGAAATCGTTGGCAAGACCACCACAGAAGATTTGCTGGACTCCATCTTCCGCCAGTTTTGTCTGGGGAAATAATTTTTCACCACAACGGAAGGCATGATGGTAGAGGGCGCGTCACTCCGTGCGCGCCGTTTTATATGGTCGAAGCCAGGCGCGCAGCGGACTGACGCGCCCTACCTTGCGGGGCAGACGTGAAGTAGTTCGCCAACAATTTGAACTTTGAAATTAGCCGGACCCGCTTAGGATCGTCCGGTGAAAAAACTGCTGCGGTTTCTCTTCCGCCTTGCGCTGGGGTTGATGGCGCTCGTGGTCCTGGCACTGGTTCTGTGTCTCGACGGTGTTGATTACCGCCCTTACCTGCGGGCGACTTACTACGTCGAGACGACCGCCCGATTGCGCGCCAGCCTGGTCACCAATACCGTTGTCCATGGCGAGTTGTCGGCAGGCTTCGGTCGCGCGCTGTTAACTCCCACGGTCAACGCGCCAGCGAACGATGCCGCGAAAGGACAGTTCCGCTCTTTGCCACTCGCCGGTTACGGCAACCGCCATGGCAAACCCGCCACGGGCGTCCATGACGATCTCTACGTCAAAGCCGTGGCCTTGCGCGTGGGAAACCGGTTGGGAGTCATGCTCGGCGCGGATGCGTTGATCGTCCCACCCGAAGTGACCGAAGCTGCCATGCGCCGCATCGAAGCGGAATTAAAGCTGGCGCGCGAGCAGATTTATCTCAGCGCCACACACACACATTGCAGTTTGGGCGGGTGGGGCGAGGGCATGGTTGCGGAAGCATTCGCCGGCGGTTTTCAACCCGGCGCCCGGGTCTGGTTTGCCGACCGTATCGTCACCGCCGTCAGCAACGCCATCGCCGATCTCAAGCCTGCATCGTTTGGCGATGGTCATTTCGCCGCGCCGGAATTTGTACGCAACCGCCTGGTGGGTGAGTTGGGCAAGATGGATCCGGAATTCAGTTACGTCGTGTTAAAGCAAAACGAAGGCAAGCTCGCCGTGCTGGGAAGTTTTGCCGCCCATGCCACCGTGCTCGGTGGCGACATGATGGAATTCAGCGCGGATTACCCGGGCTGCTGGCAACGGGCGGTCGAACAGGCCACCGGCGGCACGGCGGTGTTCCTGGCCGGCGGCATCGGGAGTCATTCGCCCGCCGCGGGTGGAAAAGGATTCGCGGGGGCCGAGCGAATGGGCCAGGCCCTCGCGCGGTCCTTGCTCGAACAATTGCCCAAAACTCCGCTGACGAACTCGATCACGTTCGGAATGTTGGGTCTCGATTTATCCCTGCCACCACTCAACGTGCGCATCAGCGACGGTCTCCGCCTCCGCCCGTGGCTCGCCCAACGGTTGTTGCCCGTCAAAAAACATAGTTTTCTTCAAGCGTTCCGGCTTAACGACGCGGTTTGGATTTCCACTCCCTGTGACTTCAGCGGGGAACTGGCGCTGGGAATAAAAGATTTTATGCAGATCCGGGGATACCGCGCGGTCGTCACCAGCTTCAACGGCGACTACATTGGTTATGTTATTTCCCCGCGCTATTATCACTTGGACGGCTACGAACCGAGGACCATGTCCTTCTTTGGCCCGAACGTGCCGGATTATTTTGATGAGTTAATTCGAAAAATGGCGCTCGAGTTGGCGAACAAGTAAACCTCCCGATGTCCAGCAACGCCGGTAAAAGGAAACGCAGTTGGCTGTTCCGTTTGTGCCGGGCCTTGCTCGTCCTGCTGCTCGTGCTCGTGGCGCTGGTTTATTTCGTTTACGTCCTGCCGTTCTGGGGCATTCCGTTTAATCAATCGCGCCATGGCCGCGTCCCGCTCACCCCGCCGTGGGCGCTCGAATGCTGGCTCTGGGAAGACGACGTCAACAACGCCGCCTTTGTGAAAGAATTGCTGGACGGTTACGCGAAACACGACTTCCCGGTGCGGACGATCCTCATTGATA
>JANYBF010000376.1 GCA_025360895.1 Verrucomicrobiota bacterium | reverse complement strand
CCACCGGGGAGCCGAAGGGCGTGATGAGTGATAACAGCAATGTTGTTTTCGCCGCCAGTGCCATCACGGAGTACCTGGAAAATGTCGAGTCCGACATTGTGATAAACGTCCTGCCCCTATCGTTCGACTACGGGCTTTATCAGCTCCTCATGACGTTCAAATACGGCGGCACCCTCGTCTTGGAGAGGTCGTTCACGTACCCGGCGGCCGTCCTCAAACGCATGGAACAGGAGCGCGTGACGGGCTTTCCGGGTGTCCCGACGATTTATTCCATGCTCCTGCCGATGGATCTGTCCGGATTTGACCTCTCCAGCCTGCGCTATCTGAGCAACACCGCCGCCGCTCTGCCGGTCAGCCACATTGAAGCGATCCGGAAGAAATTTCCCCGGGCTACGCTCTATTCGATGTATGGCCTGACCGAAACCAAACGCACGCTCTTCCTTCCCCCGGCCGAACTCGATCGCCGCCCGGGCTCCGTCGGCGTCCCGATTCCCGGCACTGAAGCGTGGGTGGAAGACGACTCCGGCCAGCGCCTGGGCCCGGGCCAGGTCGGGCAACTCGTCGTGCGCGGGCGGCATGTGATGCGCGGTTATTGGGAAGCGCCGGAAGCCACGGCCAGGCGTTTTCGTCCGGGAACGATCCCGGGGGAGCGGTTCTGCTGTACGGGCGATCTCTTCCGGTTGGACGAAGAGGGTTTTTTCTACTTTGTGGGCCGGCAAGACGATATCATCAAGAGCCGGGGTGAGAAAGTGGCGCCCAAGGAGGTCGAGAGCGTGCTCTACGCCCTGTCGGGCGTGCGCGAAGCGGCGGTCATCGGCGTGCCCGACTCAATTCTGGGTCAGGCCATCAAAGCCTTCATCGTCGCGGAGGCGGGACAGGTCAACGAGCAACAGGTGCTCGCCCACTGCCGCGCGCATCTGGAAGATTTCATGGTCCCGAAGCATATCGAGTTCCGCACGGAACTGCCCAAGACGAGTTCAGGCAAGATCACCAAGACGAGTCTGGCGTAACGATTGCGCTCCAGACCATTTCCGCCTGCTGCTTTAGAGTTTTAGCTTTCCGCTTTCCGCTCCCGGTTTTGAATCCGCGTTCATCCGGGTTCATCCACGGTAAGAAGATTTTGGATTTCTGCTTTGGGCTTTTGGTTTTTTAATTATCCGTGGCCCCGGGGGCCAGTGTTTCTTCCATTTTGCGTTTTTAGTTTTGCATCGCGTTATCCCCTTTCATGTGTGGCATTGCTGGCATTCTAAACGTTGACCCCGCGGAAGCGCCGCGTGAACGCACCCTGCGGCAGATGCTCGCCATGATCCGGCATCGCGGTCCGGATCAGTTTGGCATCTCTCTCGATGAATGCGTTGGGTTGGGCAGCGCTCGATTAAGCATTGTTGATCTTGGCGGCGGGCAGCAGCCCATTGGCAATGAGGACGGCACCCTCTGGATTGTTTTTAATGGCGAAGTTTTTAATCATCTGGAATTGCGCATCGAATTGGAGGCTCGCGGACATCGTTTCACTACCCATACGGACACCGAGGTCATTCTCCATTTGTATGAAGAGTATGGCCCGAAATGTCTGTCCCGTCTGAATGGCCAGTTCGCCATTGCCATTTGGAACCGTCGCCAACGGTCCTTATTCCTGGCGCGGGATCGGCTGGGGGTTCGGCCGCTGTTTTATACCCGCGTCGGTGCCGTCCTGATTTTCGGCTCGGAGATCAAAGCCCTGCTCGCGGATCCACGGGTGACGGCGGAAATTGATCCGGTGGCGCTCGATCAGATCTTCACGTTTTGGAGCACTCTCTCGCCGCGCACCTGCTTCCGCGGGATTCAGGAATTGCCGCCCGGCCATTTCCTGCTCGTCCGAGCCGGCCAGGTTCGTGTTGAGTCCTATTGGCGGCAGGAATTTCCAGCTCAACTCAAAACCACACCGCTGCGAACCGAGGCGGAATATCTGGACGAGTTGCGTATGTTGCTCGTCGATGCCGTGAAAATCCGGTTGCGCGCGGATGTCCCGGTCGGGGCTTATCTTTCCGGTGGCCTCGACTCCTCGCTCATCGCTGCCCTCATTCGTCAGGCGGGCCAACCCCGGCTTGATACGTTTTCCATTTCCTTTAGCGATCCGCAATTTGATGAAAGCGGATTTCAACAGCAGATGGCGAAATTTCTCGGTACTGATCACCAAGTGGTTCACGCCACCTACGCCGACATCGGCCGGATCTTTCCGGAAGTGATCTGGCACGCGGAAACGCCGATCATGCGGACTTCCCCAGCCCCCATGTTCCTGCTCTCCCGATTGGTGCGGGACCGGAACTACAAGGTCGTGCTGACCGGCGAGGGCGCGGATGAGTTCCTCGGGGGCTACGATATTTTCAAGGAAGCCAAAGTCCGACGATTCTGGGCACGTCAGCCGGCGTCCGCCTGTCGGCCGCGTTTGTTTCAAAAACTTTACCCGGACATCCAGGGCTTGGGGGGCAGCGGCAGCGCGATGCTCGCGGCCTTCTTCCGGGAAGGGTTGACTGCGGTCGAGGCGCCGGATTATTCACACGCCATTCGGTGGCGGAATACCCGTCGCACCCGCCGGTTCTTCTCGGCGGACTTGAACGATGCGGTCCGTCGTGATCCCGCCGGCGGGCAGCACGCGGTTTTTTATCCACCCGAATTTTCCCAATGGGGACCGCTGGAGCGCAGCCAGTATGTGGAAATCTCCATTTTCCTTTCGCAATACCTGCTCTCGTCACAGGGCGATCGTATGGGCATGGCCCATTCAGTGGAAGGCCGTTTTCCGTTCCTCGATTATCGCGTGGTGGAGTTCTGCAACCGGCTCCCCGCCCGGATGAAACTGCGCGGACTCCAGGAGAAATACTTGCTCAAGCAGCTTGGTCGTGAATGTCTGCCGCCGGAAATCTGGCGCCGCCCGAAGCGCCCCTATCGTGCGCCGATTCACCGCAGCTTTTTCAATGATACCCCGTCGGATTACGTCCGGGAAATTCTTGAACCGGCCGCGCTTCGGGCGGCGCGGCTTTTCAATCCCCTTGGGGTGTCGCAACTGGTGGCCAAGATCGAATCGAACCGGCCCGTGAGTGAAACGGACGAAATGGCTCTGGTCGGCATCATCTCCAGCCAGTTGCTGCATCAACAATTTGTGAGCGGTTTCCGGCGCGCACCTGCGCTTGGAACGGGTGACGACGTCAAAGTGGTTGACCAGAAACAACAGCCCATGCCTGTCCGCTAATCAGCCTCCAGATTGCGCGGCTGGCTGCGGGGTATCTTGGCCGCCCGAACACTCGCCACGGCCAGAAGCAAAATCCCGCTGAGTTCCATTCCGGCCATCCATTGGCGGTCGTCGAGTCGCAATCCCGCTGCTTCATCCGCATGATCAATCGCAGCGGCGCGCAGTAGTACATAAAAAACCAGCAACAGGCTGCCGAGCAGGCTTAAAGGATGTTGCCGGAAGAAAAGTCGCTGTTTCCAGATCAATGTGAGCATGGCGCTGATTACCACTGCCCCCAGCACCAGCACGAAAACCAATTGCAATTGGCGGCGCTCTCCATACCAGCCGGCCGCCACCGCAATTTCCCGCCCGATTTGAAGGAATAGCGTCTGTAAATCCAACTGTTTGTTCAGCCCCAACAGCAACAGGACGCCCGCAAAAACAAACCACGGCAGCGCTTGACGATGATCTGGATCGGTCGAAAAACTGGAGCGTGCCGGCGATCCGTCAGTCGGGAGGCGCGTACGTAAAGTATCCGACGTGCGGTTTTGAGTTTCGATATGGTGTGCTGCCCTCCGCGTTTTGCCCTTTTGCCGCCTCCCGCATCTGAAACAAAGCGTGGCTGCAACTCCATAGGTAATGGTTATTACCCAACCCGTCAAAGTCGGGTCTCCCACGTCTGGTCGCCAAGTAATGCCCGCGATCATTTCACTGGAATCTATTCTTCCTCGCCCATCGTCACAATCGCCAAAAGGGCAGGGGGTGCGATGAATTGTACGCCGCATTCCACTTGGTGGGTGGAGTGACTTTACCCCCCCCCGTACTGCTCGTCGTCACCGTGTGTCCCGCCCCTGGGTCAGCCAGTGCCAATTTCCCCGGCGTTGGTTTGATTTCTATTCCCAGCTTTCAGTTATCTGTTTCGCTTCCGTCCGCTTTCCACTTCTATTACCTTCCGGCAAAATATTTTGTAAATCATCACCAATGAAGTCCGCCGATGCCTGAAAAGAAAACCCCTGCCACCGTCGAGTGCGACCCCTCGGTCGAACGAACCCAATCCTCGCTTGGCGATCGCTTGGCTGCGTATCGTTTTCGGCAACAACTTTGGCGGTTCGCACTATTTGCGCTCGGATTGAGTCTCGTATTTGCCCTGCCATTGTTTGGTCTGGTGCGTTATGCGTTCACAACCGAGCTCTATTCTCACGTCCTTCTGGTTCCAGGCATCACGCTCTACCTGATATGGCTGCGCCGCGATGAACCCTTGCCGCCGGTTTCGAGTTCGCCGACGCTGGCCGTGATTCTGCTGGCCTTGGGCTTGGCGGCTCTACCGGCGATCTTTTTCCCCGGGACGACATCGTTGTCGCACTCACCCGAGAATTACTATGCGTTGACGATCTTTTGCTATCTTTGTTTCGGCTGGGCTGGGGGGTTATGGTTTTTGGGCGGAAAATTTCTGCGCCATTTCCTGTTCCCGGTGGCGTTTCTCATTTTCATGATGCCAATGCCGGCGTGGTTGCGCCACGGTTTGGAAGTTTTTTTTCAACACGCCTCGGCGGATGCGGCGGCGCTGCTCTTTGGTGTGACCGGGAGCACGGTCTTCCGGGACGGACTGATCTTTCAACTGCCGGGCATCACGATTCAGGTGGCCGAGGAGTGCAGTGGCATCCGCTCCAGCTACGTTCTGTTTATGACCAGTCTGCTGGCTGGGTACCTGTTCTTGCGGTCGCCTTGGCGGCGCACAGCCTTGGCGTTATTTGTGATACCACTGGCGATTGTGCGCAATGGTTTCCGGGTGTTCACCATCGGCTGGCTTTGTGTCCATGTCAGTCCCGCCATGATTGACTCGCCCGTCCACCATCGGGGTGGCCCGCTGTTCTTTGTGCTGTCGCTGGTGCCATTTTTCCTGGTACTCCTCTGGCTGCGGCGGCGCGAACGGCCCGGCAACCCTCCGGTCGGAACGGAAATGGTAGTTGGATCACCGGACAATCGAATACTATGACGAACTTTTTCCCCCGGGCGCTTCTGTTGGTGAGCGTGGCCTTGCTGTTGACGACCGGCTGCTCGCGGGACGCGAAGCGGGCGAAATATCTCAAACAGGCGGAGAATTATTTCCAGGCCAGTGATTACGATCGCGCCGAGATCGAGTACCTCAACTTGCTCCGGATCGAGCCAACCAACGGCGTCGCCTTGCGCAATCTCGGATTGATGGCCTTCGACCAAGGCCGCTCGTTACGCGCGTATGGACTCCTCTCGGAAGCTCGGAAAACCAGTCCGGAGGATCTTGAAATCCGCTTGCGACTGGCTCAAGTCCTTCTGTCTGGAGGCAAACCCAAGGAGGCGCGCGACGAAGCGCTGCTCCTCCTCGCGCGACAACCCACCAATGAAAATATGCTGTTGCTGCTCGTGGACAGCAGTCTCGGCAGCAACGACCTGAAGGATGCCCAGCAACGGCTCGTGAACCTCAAATCCGTGAGTGAGCAAGTCGCCGGTTACCATGTCGCTTGGGCCGCGTTGCAACTCCGCCAGCGCGACTCGAAAGCCGCCGAGACCTCGATCCGCCAGGCGCTGTCGCTCGACCCCAAATCCAGTCTCGCGCACGGAGCGATGGCCAACTTCCATATCCTCAACCGTGATCCCACCAATGCCTTGGTTGAATTCAAGGCCGCTGCCGAGCTAGCTCCTCCACGCTCCGTTCATCGCTTGCGTTATGTGGATTTCAAGGTCGCGATGGGGGAGTTGGATGCCGCCAAGGAACTTATCAACCAGATGGCGAAGCAAACGCCCGACTACTTGCCAGCCACGATGCGCTTGGCGCAAATCGCCCTGGCCGAACACCGTTTTTCGGAATGCGAAAGTCTCCTCAAATCCGTGCTCGCGCGCGATTCTGCCTATTTGGAGGGGATGCTTTTGCTGGCACGCCTTTATATGGCGCAGAATCAGCCGGACCAGGCGGTGCTCGTGTTGGAACGTGCGCTTAAAGTTTTCCCGCGCCTGCCGCAAATTCATTACCAGTTGGCTGTCGCCAACCTGTCGCAGAACGACCTCGCCGCTGCCGCCAAGAACCTGAACCAGGCCCTGGGCATCCAGCCCGATTATGCGGAAGCCACCCTCCTGCTCGCCGAGTTGAATGTTCGGCGCGGAGACACCAGCCAGGCTATTAGTGCGCTCAGCAATCTCGTCGAACGGCGACCGGATTTGACTTCTGCTCAATTCTTGCTCGCCACCGCCTATCGCGCTGCGGCCAAGCTTGAACCAGCACTCCGGATTTACCAGAATCTCAGCCAGAATTCTCCCACCAATCCTCAACCGGCCTTCCTAATGGGGTTGGTTGAGCGGCAGATGAACAAAAAAGTCGAGGCACGCCGTAGCTTCGAGCGTGTGTTGACCTTCGCCCCCGGTTTCCTTGCCGCCGTCGAGCAACTCGTCAGCCTTGACCTTGCGGAGGATCATTTCTTTGCGGCGCTCCAGCGGGCCCAGTCGCAAGTAGATCACATGCCCACGAATCCGGCCCCCTACGTTTTGCTCGCCGGAGTCCAACTCGTTGAAACCAACCTTCCTGCTGCTGAAACCACCTTGCTTAAGGCCATCGCCATCGCGCCTGACTACGGGCCGGCCAACGCCTTGCTCGCCCGCATTTACGTTACTTCCAACAAGCACCCGGCCGCGCTCAAAACTCTGAATGAGATGGTTGCCCGCGACACCAATGACCTTGCTTCTTGGTTGAAAATTGCCGAATTGCACACTGCGGCCTCGAATTATCCCGCCGCCAAACAGACCTACGAAAAAACCCTGGCGGTGAACCCCCGCTACGTGCCGGCCCTCAATAACCTTGCCTGGCTTTCCGCCATCCGCTTCGGGGATTTGAAGCGGGCATACGAGCTCGGCAGCAAGGCGCATGACTTGCGTCAAGGTGACCCTTTCACCTCGGATACTTTCGGCTGGGTGCTCTATCTTATGGGGGATTATCCGCGTGCCCTCGCCCTCATCGGGGAGAGTGCGAAAGCCTTGCCGCAGGAGCCGGAAGTTCAGTTTCATCTGGGCATGGCTCATTACATGATGGGCGAGGAAGCTCCAGCCCGGCTCGCCCTTCAGAATGCCATCCAACTTGCCCGGGAGGGTGACTGGCGGAGCGATGCCGCCCAACGGCTGAGCCTGCTGGATCTCGTTCCTGCCACCGCCGACGCCAAGGTTGCGGCCGAACTGGATGCGTTGTCCGCCCGGTTGGCTGGTGACCCCATCCTCCTCCTGCGGCAATCGGCCATCGCTGAAAAGAACGGTGACTGGGGCAAGGCCGCCGATGGTTACTCGAAAGTCCTGCAGATCAACACCAATCTCGTTACCGCGACGATCAAGCTCTCGCAACTGCTGGCTACAAAACTGAATAATCCACGGAAAGCAATCGAGCTAGCGCGACGGGCACGCGACTTGTCCCCCGATGACCCATTCATCGCGCACACCCTCGGCCAGCTTGCTTATGCCGCCGGCGATTTTCCTTGGGCGGCCAGCCTCCTCCAAGAAAGCCTTCGCCGGCTCCCCAATGATGCCGATGTACAGTTCGACTTTGGTCTGGCCGCTTACAGCCTCGGGCAGGTGAGCAATGCCAACGCTGCGGTTCAGGCCGCGATGGGCGACGGTTTGCAACCGCCCCGATCCGAACAGGCGAAGCAGTTTATTCAAATGTATTCGCTGCTACGCGATCCGGGCCAGGCGGACGCCGCTTTTGCGCAAGTACAGGAGTTGCTGAAGCAGCAGCCCGATGATGTTCCCGCTTTGATGGTCTTGGCCGGCATTCAGGAACGAAAAGGGAATTTCGTGGACGCCCGGGATAGTTACGCTCGGATTCTCAAAGTAATGCCAGCCTTTGCGCCGGCTCATCGCCCGTTGGCTTTTCTATATTATGCCAACTTGAAATCGCCGTCGGAAGCATACGCCCATGCACTTAAAGCTCGCGAAGCGTGCCCGCTGGATCTCGAAGTTGCCAGATTATTGGGTATGCTCGCCTACGAGCGGGGAGAATTCTCGCGGACCGGGCAGCTTTTGCAAGAAGCTGCAGTCCGCTTTCCCGATGACGCGGAAGTCCTCTATCGCCTCGGCCTCGCGCAGTCAAAGTTGAAACAGAGCAAGGAATGCAAGGCCACCTTGACGAAGGCGCTGGTGCTGGCCCCGAACGCCGAGCTGGCCTCCGAAGCCAAGCGGGTGCTGGGCGATCTGAAATGACCGCTTTCGGACCATGAACTTTCCCGTCCTCATTTCGTTGATCGCTGCGGTTGGCGCTTTTCTTCTGGCGCTTGCGACCTTGCTGTGGCGTCCGCGTTCAGTCGCCCAATGGGCTTTTTTCGCCGGGATGTTGGCGTACTCCTTGGAGCGGGGGTGTCAGGTCGCCAGCCTTGATGCCGCCTCCGTGCCAGACATGCTTTTTTGGCAGCGCTTATCCGTGCTGCCGATGGCGCTCTTGCCGCTGTCCTGGTTGGTTTTCAGCCTGACCTTCGCCCGCGGCAACCACCGGGAGTTTCTCCGGAAATGGCTGCCGGCCGTGGTGCTGTTTGCCGTGCTGCCTTTCGGTCTGGCGCTCTGGCAGTGGCAGTTTTGGGTTAGGCAAGTTGTGTGGACCGCGCAGTCTGGGCATTGGGTGTTCCCGATCACGCTCGCCGGCAAAGCGCTTCACGCCATGATGGTGGTCAGCGCTGTGCTGATCATCACCAACCTCGAGTGGACCTTCCGCGCCGCCGTTGGCACTTCCCGTTGGAAGATCAAGTACGCCGTCCTTGGGGTCGTACTCCTGTTGGGCGTGCAGATTTTTTCCAGCAGTCAGGTCATACTCCATTCGGCCAACAATGTTCAACTCATCGGGCTCAACTCGGCCGCCCTCACCACGGCTTGTCTGCTCCTGGGCATTTGGGTTTACCGCTCGCGAATCGCCGAGGCCGATCTTTATCCCTCCGCTGCCGCGCTCCACAAGTCCTTCACCGTGCTTCTGGCCGGCGCTTATCTGGTTGTGGTCGGGGTCTTCGCCAAATTGGTCGCCGCTTTTGGAGGGGGTGAAACTTTTCCCGTCAAAGCGCTGTTGATCCTCGTGGCGCTTGTGGGGGTGGGGGTGTTGATCCTGTCAGATCGGATCGGTCAGGCAACCCGGCTTTTTGTAAGCCGGCACTTTCAGCGCCCCGCCCACGACTACCGTGCCGTCTGGACCACGCTGACCCAGCGGACCACGGCCATTTTGGATCGGCAGGAATTCGCTCGCGCGGCGGTCAGGGTCATCGCCGACACATTCGAGGTCCTTTCTGTGACCGTGTGGCTGGCAGACTCATCCCAAAATAAACTCACCCTCGCCGCCTCGACCGCACTGGAGTCAGTTCCCGCCGGCCAGCTTGCGTTACCGGATGAGATTCTTTCCGCCCTCGCCCGCCTCTTTGCTGCGGGACCTCAGCCCGTTGATATTGATTGTTCTGCTGAATCATGGTGTCAATCACTCCGCCACAGCAACCCAGCCTTTTTTCCAAAAGGTGGGCATCGCTATTGCCTGCCGCTCATTTCCCGGAGCGAAGTCCTCGGGTTGATCGTCCTTGGCGACCGGGTGCGCGGGATTTCTTTCTCGGCGGAAGATCTCGAATTGTTCAAGTGTCTGGGGGATCAAATCGCCGCCGGCGTTTGCAATCTCAGTCTCTCCGAGCGCCTTCTCCGCGCCAAAGAAATGGAGTCCTTTCAGCTCATGTCCACGTTTCTCGTTCATGATCTCAAGAATACTGCCTCGGCGCTTTCGCTCACGTTGCGCAATCTCCCCATCCATTTCGAGAATCCCGCCTTCCGCGAAGATGCTCTCCGGACCGTCGCCAAGAGTGTCGGCCGGGTTAATGAACTGATCGAGCGACTCACCTGCTTGCGCGAAAAACTTGAGCTTCACCCGGTGCTGGCGGATCTCAATCAAGTGATCACCGCCGCGCTGGAGGCCGTCGGCGAGGCCCCCGAAATCACCGTCGTCCGGCGACTCCAGCCGCTGCCACCTTTCTCGATGGACCAGCGTCAAATCGAGTCGGTGATTGTCAATCTCCTGCTCAACGCCAGAGAAGCGGTTGGTAATCGCGGCGAAATTCATCTCGAGACCAGCCGGGAAAACGGTGGAGCCTTGCTGGTGGTCGCGGACAGCGGCTGCGGCATGGCCCCGGACTTCCTCGCGGATTCCCTCTTCAAACCCTTTAAGACCACCAAGCGAAACGGGCTTGGCATCGGCATGTTCCAGGTCAAAGCCATCCTCGAAGCGCATGGCGGGAAAATTACCGCGCACAGTCAGCTCGGGCAGGGTACCATCTTTCGCGTCTGGCTCCCCATGAACCAATGAAAGATTGCCAATCGCGAACCGAAATAACCAGCGCGCAGCGGCCATCATTTTCATTTTAAATTGAAATGAAACCAACCCTGTTGATTGTAGATGACGATGAGGAGATCTGCTCGCAACTCAAATGGGCGTTGGCCGACGGCTACGACCTGTTGGTGGCCGGCGACCGGGCCTCCGCGCTTGAGCTGGCGCGGCAAGCCCGGCCGCCGGTGGTGCTGCTGGACTTGGGCCTTCCGCCTCGCCCCACGGAAACTGCCGAGGGTTTTGCCGCCCTCGCCGACCTGCTGGCCAACGACCCACAAATCAAGATTATTGTGGTGACCGGACAGGGCGAAAAGGACCATGCTTTGCGTGCCGTGGGCGAAGGCGCCTACGATTTCCTCAGCAAGCCGGTGGATGTGGACGAACTCCGCATCATCTTGAAACGGGCCGCCTATGGCGCGCACCTCGAACGGGAATATCGGGAATTGCAGCGAGCTTTCAACACGGAAACCTTTGAGG
>JANYBF010000258.1 GCA_025360895.1 Verrucomicrobiota bacterium | reverse complement strand
CTGAGGACGCCGTTGAATTGACTCATTGCTTTCTGCAGGCCGTGCGCCAGCCAACACTCCACCTGGTCCACCGCCCGCGCCAAAATTTTCCCCATCACTCCCATTTCCCCCGGACTCAATCGTCCTAACACATGGCCCGTGATCTCGCGCTTGCCGTCTTTGCGCCCGATCCCGATCCGCAAGCGGGCAAATTCCCGCGAACCCAAATGCTGCTCAATGGATTTCAATCCGTGATGTCCACCGCTGCTGCCACCCGGTCGCAAACGAATTTCACCCAGCGGCAAATCCGCGTCATCCACCGCAACGATCAACTTCGGCAACGGTAGCCGATAAAATTTCACCAGCGCCCCCACGGCCTCGCCACTCAAATTCATGAATGTCTGCGGCTCGCAAAACACCACCTGCCGACCATTACGTTCGGCCTTCGCCATGCGCGATTGAAACTTTTTCCCCGCGCTCCACTCTGCCCGCCAACGCTGCACCAACAATTCCACGAGCATGAATCCAGCGTTATGCCGCGTCTGCGCGTAATCCGCGCCCGGATTCCCCAAGCCCACGATGAGATGCCAATCTTCCATGCGCGGGTGGGACGCAACGATTCACGCCAAGCGGAATCGCCGCGCAAACTATTTCTTCTTTTCGGCCGGAGCGGCGGCTTTCTTGTCGCCCGCCGGAGCGGCTTTGGCATCGGCCTTCTTGTCGCCGGCAGCGGCTTTCGCCGGAGCTTTGTCACCGGTCGTCCCGTCTTCCTTCTTCTCTTTGGTCATCTCCACGTCACCGGCAGCCGGGGCGGCGCCTTCGGCGGCGGCCTCTTCGACTTCAGTCTTCGGCATGGCAACGGAGATGACGGTCACTTTTTTGTCGCCAAGAATTTCAACGCCCGCAGGTGCTTTCAGTTCGCCCAAATGAATAGACTTGCCCACTTCCAATGCGGTCACGTCCACAATGATTTGCTCGGGCAAATCGGCTGGTAACGCCCGCACCTTGATCTTGTGCAGAACGTGTTCGAGCACGCCGCCGCCGGTTTTCACACCCACGGCCTCGCCGGCACTTTCGACCGGCACCATGATGGTGACTTTTTCGGTGGGAGAAACTTCGTGGAAATCCACATGGAGCACCTTGCCGCTGAGTGGATGATGCTGAACCTCTTGCACCAAAGCCAAGTGCTTGGCCTGATCCACGGCGAGGTCCACAAGGATGTTTTCCGAATGGGAATGATGAATGAGGTCACCGAGTTCCTTGCCCACTAATTCCAGATTCTGGGGCTTGGCTTTCCGGCCGTAAATGGTGGCGGGAACACGCCCGGCGGCGCGCAGTTTCTTGACTTCACCGCGCCCGATTTGGGAACGGCCAAACGCATTTAATAATACAGATTTCATGGCAAAAAATTCGGCAACCGCACTAACTGGTGCGCCCACCCTTTGATTCAAACAGCGAAGTCACCGACGAATTATTATGAATCCGTTTGATGGCTTCGCCCAACAATCCCGCAACCGACAACGTGGTTATTTTCACACCTCGAATCGCAGGGCGCAGGACGGTATCAGTTGTAATTAGCTCGTCAATCACCGATTTGCGCAATCTTTCAGCCCCGGTGTCGTTCAGGATCGCGTGGGAAACGCAGGCCACAATCCGTTTCGCACCCTTTTTCTTGAGCAACTCTGCGCCCTTCGTCAATGTGCCGGCTGTTTCGGTTAAATCGTCCACCAGCAGAACATTTTTTCCCCGCACTTCACCAATAATCGCCATGGACTCGACCTCTGAAGCACTCTTCCGGCGTTTGGCAATGATGGCCAACCCGGCCTCGAGCGTTTGGGAATAAGCGTAGGCCATCTTCAACCCACCCACATCGGGGCTGACGACCACCAAGTCGGTCATTTTTTTCTTTTGCAGATACTCAAACATCACCGGCGCGGCGTAGAGATGATCCACCGGAATATCGAAAAACCCTTGAATCTGTTGCGCGTGCAAATCCATGGTGAGGAGCCGATTCGCGCCAGCGGCCACGATCAGGTTGGCGACGAGCTTGGCAGTGATCGGCACCCGCGGTTGGTCTTTACG
>JANYBF010000323.1 GCA_025360895.1 Verrucomicrobiota bacterium | reverse complement strand
ATCAGCACCGCCTTTGACGAGCATCTCCACGATGCTTGTTTGTCCGCTAGCGGCGGCTAAATGAAGGGCAGTTTCCTTCACGCTCGCCTGCATGTTTACTTTTTTACTTTTGCACCTTTTGCCAAAAGCAACTTCACAACTTCTTCCTGCCCGTTTCCAGACGCCAGCATCAATGCAGAATATCCATGCCCCACCTGTGCATTGAGGTCAGCTCCCTTTTGAAGCAGAGTGCGAACTTCTTCAATCCGACCATTGGTTGCTGCCTTCACGAAATCGTAGTTCACGTCCTCATCTTTAGAAAACGACAGGACTATGGACGAGAGAAGAACTACCAAGACAAGTGGACATAGGTGCAAAGATTTCATATAGGGCTGGGAAGGTTCTGAAACTTGTTGGGACTCTGTTTATGGACTAATCAATCAACCGTCGCGTCAGCCCCGCGTAGGCATCTATCCGGCGGTCGCGTAGGAACGGCCAATGGGTGCGCGTGGTGTCCACTTGCGCCAGGTCCACGGGCACGATGAGTATTTCCGCTTTATTGGGGCTGGCCTTGGCGAGGATTTCTCCGGAAGTCCCGGCAACAAAACTTTGTCCCCAGAACTCAATGCCGTCGCCGCCAACCCCTTGGAGGACTTCGTGGCCAATGCGATTGACCGCGGCGACGTAGCAGCCGTTCGCGACGGCGTGGCTGCGCTGGATGAGTTCCCACGCCCCATGTTGTTTCGTGCCGTTCTGTTGTTTCTCACTGGGATGCCAGCCGATCGCGGTGGGGTAAAAAAGGATTTGCGCGCCTTGCATGGCGGTGAGCCGCGCGCCTTCGGGATACCATTGATCCCAGCAAATCAACACGCCGATCTTGCCGTAGCGCGTTTGCTAGGCGCGGAAACCGAGGTCGCCGGGTGTGAAATAAAACTTCTCGTAGAACAGCGGGTCGTCCGGAATGTGCATTTTCCGATACGTGCCGAGCAACGAGCCGTCCGCGTCAATGATGGCCGCCGTATTGTGATAAACGCCGGCGGCGCGTTTTTCAAACAGCGAGGCGATGACTACGACCTTGTGTTTGCGTGCCAGTTTTTGAAACGCGGTGGTGCTGGGGCCAGGGATGGGTTCGGCGAGTTTGAAATTCTCGTGATCCTCGCTCTGGCAAAAGTATTGAGAGCCAAACAGCTCTTGGGTGCAAATGATTTGCGCGCCCTGCTGGGCGGCGCGTTCGGCGAGCGCGAGCGTCTTTCTGAGATTGGCCGCCGGGTTGGCGGAGCAGGCGGATTGGAGCAGCCCGAGCTTCACGACTGAACCGGAAGTTGCGCGCTTCATGGAGCCTCAGGTCTTGGTCCGGAGGCGGGCGGAGGATTCGAGGATCTCCGTGTTGCCGCGGGCGGGGTTGGCGGCAATGGGCGGAACGGCCTGCCCGAACAGCTCGCGCATGAACTTCCCGAGGGTTTCGTTCGTCGGGCCGTAGCCACCGTGGTAGATATAATACTCCAATTCATACATCAACTCATCCGCACTGGCGAAACGTTTGCTCAAGTCGCGCGTCAGACAGCGTTGCAGAATCTTGTTGAGGGGCTCGTCAATGCGGTTGTCGAGCGTGCGAAAGTCGGGGATGGCGGACTTCAAAATGCGCTGGCGGGATTCATCGGCGGTCTGGCCTTTGAAAATGTTATGGCCGAGCAGCAGGTTGGCGAGGACCACGCCGACCGAGAACAGATCCGAGCGCTTGTCCGTGATCTGAAAGTCTGCCTGCTCCGGGCTCATGTAATCCGCCTTGCCCGCGACCACTTCCCCTTCCTGATCCGTCAGGAAACCGCGCGCCTTCGCGATGCCAAAATCCGTCAGTTTCACGTCGCCCTCGAATGCGATCATAATGTTTTTGAAACTCACGTCCCGATGGACGATGCCCAAGGGCTTGCCATCGGCCCCGGCTTTGGCATGCGCGTAGGCGAGGCCCCGGGCGACGCGACTGGAAATGAACACCGCAAGTTCGAGCGGCAACTGGCGGCGTTTGTCCGAGAGTTGCTGGGCAAATTGTTCGAGGTTCACGCCGCGGATGAGTTCCATGGCAATGAAAAAGACGCCATTGGCTTCGCCCAACTGGTAAGTCTGGACGATGTTCGTGTGGATCAGATCCGCGACGAGCTTGGCTTCACCGATGAAATTATCAATGAAGGTTTTCTGGCTGGCGTAATTGGCGCGCACGACCTTGATGGCGATGCGCTTGGCAAAATCGCGGGCGCCGCGTTGCTCGGCTTCGTACACGACGCCCATGCCGCC
>JANYBF010000312.1 GCA_025360895.1 Verrucomicrobiota bacterium | reverse complement strand
GAACGTGTCGCGCGCGTGCGCGGCGATGTAGATCCCGCAAATTAAAATCAGCACGAAACCCAAAACCACTCCGAGTGTCGCGACGAGGCCCAGGTCCTCACCAATGATCGCCAGGATAAAATCCGTCTGATGCTCCTTCACCCAGCCAAGTTTTTGACGCCCATTCCCAAGACCAAGACCCGTCAAACCGCCGGAACCGAGCGCGAGCATTGTCTCGTAAGCCTGGCTCCCCTTCCCATTTTTGGTTCCTTCCATGTTCTGCCAAGCTTGGATGCGGCCCCGGCGCAGAGGGTCGTTGGAAATAAAAATGCTCGCCGCGATAGCCACCACAACGACGCACGGAACAAAATGTTTCAGGCGGATGCCCGCAATTAGGAGCATCAAACCACTGACAAGGGCGAGCAACAACGCACAACCAACATCCCGTTCCACGAAAATCAAACCCACAATCAAACCAACGAACAAACCGGGAATAAGTATCCCGCGTTTCCATGTGGGCATCTGCCGTTGATAGCGTTCGCAATACCATGCCAGCGCGATAATGAGAGCAATTTTGGCAAGCTCTGAAGGTTGAAAGTTTATTCCGTGTAAAACAAACCAACGGTTCGCACCATTGATGTTCGGGCTGTATTTAGTAGGTATTAAAACTAAAGTCAGCAGAATCGCCACCACGCCCAGTAACGGCCACGCCAATCGCTTCAACAACCTGTAGTCGAGGGTCGTCGCGATCACACAAGCCACCAAACCCACCGCGCACCAGAGGAGCTGCTTCACCAGCCAGTACGAACTCGTTTCCGAGCCGAGCTTGTGATAAAGCCCCGAACTATAAAGCATCACCAAACCCAGCGACAGCAGCGCCGCGACGCAGATAGCCAGAGTGGTGACCGCAACTTTCATTTTCGCAATGGCGAACGCCGCGTCGAGGTTACGCGGCGCTCGCGGAATTTATCACCGCACCGGGGCGGGGGCTACTGGAACAGCGTCGGTCGGGGCCGACTTGACCGGCAACTTCAATTGTTGGCCAACCTTGATCCGCGAGTCGGTCAGATTGTTCGCCGATTGGATCGCCTTCACGGTCGTGTGGTGCTCCGTCGCAATCTTGGTCAACGTGTCGCCAGATTTAACCTTATACAGACCACTGCTGTCTGCCACTGGCGCGCCGATGCCGGTTGCACCGGCAGTCGGCGCGGCGGCAGAAGGGGCGGGAATGGAAATCTTCTTCCCAATCTGCAACTTCGCCGCATCAACGTTAGGGTTGGCCGCTTGGAGCGCCTTAACGGTCGTGTGATGCTCGGTCGCGATTTTACCCAACGTGTCACCCTTTAGGATTATGTATTCAGTGGCGGCAACAGACGGCAGCGACGGAGGGTCCACGACCAGCGCCGGCGGCGGCGGAGTGGCGTTGGTCGGCGTCGCGTACGTCACATTCGTCTCCGGCACGTCAATGGGCGGCGGATTCGTTTCGGCAGCAAACAACGGCGGCGGTTCCGACGCTGCTGGGGGTTGCTCACGCTTGCAGCCTTGCATGAGCAAGACGAGCAGGACGGTGACGTTGATTCCCAACGCACAGAAGATTTTCACCTTCAGGGTTGAGCGGGCTTGCTGTTGTTGCTCCAGACTGGAACCCTGCGGAACTAATGGACTCGGACTATTCATTGGCTTGGCGCGTATCGCGTCCTTTCATTGAGGTTTTGTTTTTTATTTTTGCTCCGGGCTTTTCCCTCAAAAAAGCCAGAAACAAATCGGAAAAATCTGATCAGCGTTCTTTATTGTCGCTTATGTTGGGGTGAACCGCCGCCACACCCCTACCTGTTGATTTCGTCGCACTTCAAATAGCTTCCCCGAACTAAAAACTGATGGCGAAAACATGGAAGCTGAACCCGGCGTAAAAAACTGCGGGCCGTGACCCGAACCGGCCCGCGAACTTTCCCGCTCCGGTCAGGATTTCTAACAACGAATCACCGCGCACGCAAGGAGTAATTCCTGTCGGCGCGCTTTCGTTGCCCCCATTTTTCTCGCTTCGCATGGCTTCTGGTTACCGAATCTTTAGAGTGCTGAAGGCCATCACCGCAAACAGCACACACAAAATATAGAACCGCATCACCACCTGCGATTCATGCCAGCCCTTTTTTTCAAAGTGATGATGAATGGGCGCCATCAAGAAAACCCGCCGGCCGACGCCAAACTTGAGCCGCGTGTAACGAAACCAGCTCTTCTGAATGATGACCGACAGCGCCTCCATTACGAACACGCCACCGGCGATCACCAACACAAACGGCTGATGAATCAAGATCGCCACCATACCCAGCGCGCCGCCGAGGGCGAGTGAACCAGTGTCGCCCATGAACACCTGCGCCGGATGACAATTGAACCACAGAAATCCCATGCCCGCGCCCATCAGCGCGGCACAAAAAACGGTCAGTTCGCCGGCGCCTTCGACGTACGGAATTTGCAGATAGCCCGCATATTTGAAATTGCCCGCGAGATAGGTCAGCACCAGAAAGACTACCGACGTGATCAACGTGCAACCAATGGCTAACCCGTCGAGACCGTCCGTCAGATTCACCGCGTTCGAACTGCCAACCAGCGTGAACACCGTCAACACCAGCCCGACCGCCGCGCCGGCATGGATCGGATACTTGTAAAACGGCACCATCACCACACTGATGAGATTGTTCGGCCCCGCCGCGGGGCTTTCGGGAAAATGCAACGTGCTCGTGATCGGCATTTGCCAGATGTAGAGCGCCACGAATACCGCCACGGCCGCTTGCACCCACAATTTCACATGCGGCTTCGCGCCGCCGCCGTGCTGTTGAACGATCTTCGCGTAGTCGTCGTAAAAACCCAAACCCGTCAGCACCAGCACGGTG
>JANYBF010000302.1 GCA_025360895.1 Verrucomicrobiota bacterium | reverse complement strand
CGGACAAGTTCATGACCGCAAGCATGCGCCGGATGATGAAGGCGATGAAGCAGGAAACCGAAGCCGCTGCCCCGATGAAGCACGATCTGGAAATCAATCCCGCGCACCCCATCATGGCCCGACTGGATGCGATGCGGTCGAAAGACAACACGCTGGCCACCAGCGTCGCGGAACAGCTTCTCGACAACGCCCGCGTCGCCGCCGGCTTGTTGGAAGACCCTCGCACGATGCTGACCCGGCTGAACCAACTACTGGAAAAGGTCCTGACCAGAGAGTAGGGGCGTTACGACCGGCAGTGGTTGCAAAAAAACGCAGCGTGTGGATCACAGTGTCGGGCCGAACGGGTATATTGCCCGCGTTCCTCCATTCGGACAGCCGGCAGTGAGTGAACACCTTTCTCCTAATTACGGAGTTAGATCAACGTGCTCAATCAAGTCCAAGCGACTATTTCAAACTTTAGCCACTCGAAAACACTCAAGCGAGGAATTGGGCTGTTGCTTTTGACCAGCTTACTTCTTTTCGTAGTCGTCGCCGGACGGTTATCGGGGCGTCCACAACTTCCATCCGTGATCATCATGCCGGTGTCTGATGCACTCGCCGAACACAAATTGCTTCTGACTGACCGTTGGATTCCTGCTTCCTGGGGTTGGCTTTGGCAGTTGCGGGATCAATTACTGGGACAACGCAAAACCATTGGGATTGACAGTTTGATCTTCAGTCTGAAGATCGCTCCGGAAGCATTCATAGCGGCGGATTTTCAAGGAGAACCAGGATTCGTAGGCACAAATGGTTTGCGCATATGGATGCTGAGTGATTTCGAGCTCAATGCCATTGAGCAACGTCTGGAGGGCATGGTGAAAACTGGAAACGTCGAGAAAATTTCATCTCCCCGATTCGTCACCGGAGATGGAATCGAGGCTCAGGCGTCTGTCGCGGATTCGATAGCCACAATTAACGGTCAACAAAAGGTGAGTGTCACGATGAGTATTTTTCCGCGAATTTACGCAGACTCGACTGATCTGACGGTGGCCATTACTTACACAGAGTCGACAACAAACCAATCAGCCGTAACAGTCGGATTGGGTGGAATACACATGATTCAAGTGCGAACAAACTTGGAATTCGCAGCCAGATTACAAATCCCAAGAGGGAGTGGAGCGTTTCTGCTTGGCAGCAACCGGAAACCAACTGCCGTGATCCTGTTCGCCAAACTCCCACCTGTTAATAAATAATCAGACAACAGTAGTGTCCGGTTAAGTTTTTGCTGACTTCAGTTTCGCCCTGACAGAATGCGGGTGCTATGGCTGTCCGGGCCTTTTTCGATTTCAATTTCCTTCCGCTTCTTCGAGGGTGGTTCACCGCTTTCCTGCGGTTTTCCACCTTATGAACCAAGGCCGCACTGTCTTCGCCCAACTCCTCGCCTCGCTTCCTAAACAGGAATTCGACAAGTGTGTGGCCCGTTACCACGGCGACTTCCGCGTTCGTAAACTCCCCGCTTACGAACACTTCCTCGTCCTGGCTTTTGCGCAGTTGACCTGGCGCGAAAGTCTGCGCGACATCCAAACCTGCCTTACTTCCTTCGGCCCGAAACTGTATCACTCCGGTTTCCGCCATCCACTCGCTCGTTCCACTCTCGCCGACGCCAACGAACAGCGCGACTGGCGCATCTTCGCCGATTTCGCCCAGGTGCTCATCGGCCAGGCCACCGCGCTTTATGCCGACGAGCCGTTCGGCACGGAACTCAAAGCCGCCGCCTCCGCGCTGGACTCCACCACCATTGATTTGTGCCTGTCGCTGTTCTCGTGGGCCACTTTCCGGCGCCACAAAGCCCCCTCAAACTTCACACGTTGCTCGCGCTTCAAGGCAGCATCCCCACAGTCATTATCCTCACGCCAGCCAGCGTCCAAGACGTGAACATCCTTGATCAACTCACTTGGGAGGCGGGCGCGTTCTCCATCCTGGATCGTGGTTATCTCGACTTCGCGCGCCTGCATCGCCTGCATCAGGCGGGTGCGTTCTTCGTCACTCGCGCCAAGAAAAACTTCCGCTGCGCCCGCCGCTATTCCCGCCCGGTGGACAAATCCACCGGTCTGCGCTTCGATCGAACTGTCGTCACCACCGGCTTCTACGCGAGTCGGGATTTCCCCGACACGTTGCGGCGCATCGGCTATCGCGACCCCGCCACCGGCAGGAAACTGGTCTTTCTGACCAACAACTTCACCCTGCCCGCGCTGACCATCGCGCAACTCTATCACGGTCGCTGGCAGATCGAACTGTTCTTCAAATGGATCAAACAGCATCTGCGCATCAAAGCTTTTTATGGCACGAGCCAAAATGCCGTGCGCCTCCAAATCTGGAGCGCCATCGCCGTCTATCTGCTCGTGGCCATCTTGAAAAAACGCCTGCATCTGGATGCGAGTCTCTACACAATTTTACAGATTTTGAGCCTCACGCTGTTTGAGAAAATGCCCATTGCTCAAGCTCTTGCTCAACCTTCGCTACAAACTGAACCCACCGATATTCAAAATCACCCGCGTTTACTGGGCTTCTAAACCGGACACTACTGATCAGACAACATTCTTCAGAATACGATTCTTTCGTCTCCTCCCCCGGCATGACGAGCTTGACCACGACGCTGAAACGGAAATGCGCCGGGATCAAGGACTGGACCGTCATCGACGAACAGCACGCGGCGGGAGAGTTCCCCGTGAAATTGTTTGGCTGGGCGAAGGCGCGGCGGTTTGTCGTCGTGCGCGAGCGGATTC
>JANYBF010000277.1 GCA_025360895.1 Verrucomicrobiota bacterium | reverse complement strand
TCATCGCACCATCGCCGCAACGTCGCCATTGGCTGTTCCCACCCAAAATAATGGATAAGATACACCGCCCGCGTCTGGCTGGCTCGCCGGGCCACCAGATCCTCAAAGTCGATTTCACCCTGGCGCGTGATTCGGTAACCGACCGTCCGGGCGCCGGCGGCGAGCAGCGCGTCCAGCTCCGTGCCGCAATTGTAAGCGGGCACCAAAACTTCGTGCCCCGCACCGATCCCCAACCTCCGGCAAGCGAGCGCCACGGCGGAGCGCCCGCGGAACGTCGCAATGACGACGCGGTCGCGAAGCTGAGGCCAAGTGTTCGAGAGCTCGGCGGGCGATCGGAGTCGGCCCAGCCAATCTCGGAGCTTGACGGAAGGGCCACCGCAGTAGCGGGAGTGCTTCACCCGGAGTAGCGAATCCAGAATGGCCAGAGCGGGCGCTGAAGCCACCGCACCCGCGGAGCGAGGCGCAGGAACATAATCTTGTAATACGCCAGATTGAGCAGAGAAGCGAAGCGCCGAAAGAGGACCACCCGCGCCGAAACCCCAGTCCCCCGCCGCAGGAATTGCACGGTGCGCAAGGGCAACTCCACTCCGCCCAACTGGAGCTTGTAAGCATAATGACCGCGCCCACCCTCGATCGTATTTCGATCTTCCCCCAACGACGCTTCGATCATTTTAGCCAAGCCCATCCGGCCCAGGCTCAATTTGTCCCATTCCGGCCCAGCCAACCGGGCTGGGAGCCGCCAATAGCTGCTACCACCAAAGACAAAACTAAATTGCGAGGAGATAAGTTGGTCGTCCGCCAGTATCCGATGGAAACGGACCAATCCTTGCGCCCCAAGAGTGCGAACCAGATCGCGATTGAAATCACGGGCATGAGGCCAGTCTCCAAAGTGGCCCAGCTTGCCCTCCGCCCGCCATTGTGCATCATGCAAACGACAGAACGCATCGAACTCCGCCGCCAACTTCCCAGCGGCGGACACGACATCGAAGGTGACCCGCCGGGCACGTTCGAGCTGGGCGACTGACCGGTTAAAGTTACCGCGTGGCTGCTTGCCAATGGCTTTGAGGTATTCGTCAAAACTGGCCGGAAGCTGGAAAAAGGTATTGCAAGAGTCACCCAACGCCTCCGCCTTCCCGACCAGTTCCGGTTGGGACCGCCCAATTGCGAGCAACTCGTCAACCCGGGCCGCCGGGCCGGACAACGGGCCAAACCGCAGCGCATCGCAGCGATGTTCGCCCAGGAAATAGTTGAGGGCCCGGACAACAGCGAATTCGAGCGCCCCAGCCAGGATCGGGAGATTGCACAAGTGCAGGGTGAAATCGGAACCAACCAATTTTGCCACGCGCAGCCGAGCGGGGCTCAAGCCTAGGGTCTCTACAAAGGCGGGAATCAATGCAACCAATTCCTCACCCGCGAAGCACAGGAGCAGATGGAGTTCACGCTTCGTCCCGTAATACTGCCACCAAAGGCGGCACCAATCGAAAGTTTGATAAACATCCGCACCGGAGCGGAGCACCAAGTCATCCCAAGCAGAACGATACGCCTCCGCTTCCGCAAAGGAATGAAGTACGCGAACAGTAAACTCGAGTCTGGTTGCGGTGGAGCGCGCCGGCATGGGCAGGGTGATCGCCATCATTGCAAAAGTCCCGAGGCAGCGATGGATTGCACGGGAGCGACCGGCGCCTTAGCCGAGGCAGGCAACCAGACCGGGGAGAAAAGTCCTTTTAGATGCGCCGCCAGGACCGTGAACCGGCTGCGCACGAGCTCCGTTTGCGTATGGCCCTTGAAAAAATGACCGGCATCAAGGATGAGTTTGATCGGCAGGCGCACGAGCGTCGCCAAAAGCAGGATCAAATTGGCGCACCACGCAATCACGGGGCCGCGCCGCTTGTGCAATACCAGTACCGGGGACATGAGCTCCATGAGGCGAGGTGCGCGGCGGGTCTGGCCGGAAGAGAAGCGATGGATATGAATGATGGTGGCACCCGGAAAGTAAATAATGCGCCAGCCAGCCCGTTTGATGCGGCTGCACCACTCTTCGTCCTCGCCATACATGAAAAAATCCTCATCAAAGCCACCAACGCTTGCGAGCACTTCTTTCCGAACGATCAGAAAGCACCCGGCCACGACGTCCACCTCGGTCGGCTCGGTAAACTGTCGGCCCCAATAGCGGCCCATGTTCAATCGCTCGCCGCCCACCGATCCCAACGGCAGCAAGCGGCCCATCACCAACTCCGGAAGGTCATTGAACCGATAGCAACTGGTTTGAAACGACCGGTCGGGGAACTCGACCCGGCAGCCCAACGCACCCACACCCGGATGGGCGTCCAGATATCGCACGGAGGCGGCCAAAGCCCCAACCAACACCAAAGTGTCATTATTCAGAAGTAGAACATAGCGTCCGCGCGCCACGGCAAACGCCTGGTTATTGGCGGCAGCGAAACCGAGGTTCCGCTGATTCCGCACCAGCACCGTTTTGGGAAACTCGCGCTGGACCATTTCAACGGAAGCGTCCGTGCTTGAGTTATCAACCACGATCACTTCGAGCTCCAAACCTTGCGGAGAACCGAAGATCGAAGCCAGACAAGGCCGCAGCACGGCCAAGCCGTTCCAATTGACGATGACGATGGATAAGTCCATGGGGAGCCGCAGCGGGAAATTAGGGCGTGGCAGTAACCCTTACCCGCGACGAAGATCGGCGGCGGCGCAGCCAGGCAATCCCACGCAGCGCCACTTCACCCAAGACCCCGCCGGATGCGGCGTGAGGCAGGAGTTGGACCGCCTCAACCCCGCCGAAACCGCTCTTGAAATGATAACCGCCCGGGTTCGCCTCGGGATCAATTCCACCCAGATCGTACCAACGGGCCCCGTGGTGCTTGAGCCACAACATTGCCTGCCATTGGAGAAAATAGGCGGCTTTGAGATCTCGGGCTCGCTCGTCCGTGGCACCGAGCAGATAGATGCCCGTGTCGCCCAAGAGGGAACACACCAGCGCAGCAACGGATTGGCCGTCGCTGCGGGCAAGAAAGGTTTGCATGCGGGCGGGACCGGTAAGGTGTTCCTGAATCCGCTCAAAC
>JANYBF010000245.1 GCA_025360895.1 Verrucomicrobiota bacterium | reverse complement strand
TTGAAAAGGAATATCTCAAGTCCGTGGAGCGGGACCGGGGCCGATTTCGCTCCTTCCTATTGACTCTCTTGCACCGCTTTCTCGCCGACGAATGGGATCGGGCCAATTGCCAGAAGCGCGGGGGCGACCGGCCAATGGTTTCGCTGGATGATCGGGATGCCGAATTGAGCTATCTGAGTGAACCCGTGGATAACCGTACGCCGGATAAGATCTTCGAGCAGCGGTGGGCGCTGACTTTAATTGATCAAGCCCTCCACCGGTTGCAAACCGAAATGGTGGCCGCCGGCCAGGGCGAACGCTTTTCTGAACTCAGCCATTTTCTGTGCGGGGATACGGGGCTTTCCTATTCGGAGGCGGCGGGGCGTTTGCAAATGAGTGAAAGCACCCTCCACGTAACGGTGCATCGCGTGCGCGTACGTTTCAGCGCCATTTTCCGGGAGGAGATCGCATTAACCGTGACGCATCCGGACCAGATCGAGGATGAAATGCGTCATCTGGCGCTCGTTCTGAGCTAGGCCCAGCCGTGGACAAACGCTCGCCGACAAGAGCGGGCCTTTCGCAAAATCTGTTCCCCGTCGTCGCGCCGGCAAACTCCCCGTTTGCCCTGTTATTCCCATGTTTTGGGGACTCCTTTTATCGCCCCCTGAACTTTCTAAAAAATAAATTACGAATTCCTGTAAGAATTTCCGAATTTTCCCTAAGTACATAGATGAACAGACAATTTTTTTATTATGAAACGAACTTTTTGGCAGGTGGCGCTGGTCCCTTGACAGGAAAAATGCATTTTAAAACTTTTGTTAAAAAAGAGTTGAAATCGAACCGGGTACAAGATTTAGTCGCGGGGAAAGCCACACGGTATGCCTTTTAAGGTACGCAATGTACGGAGCCTATGAAAAACTTTTCACTCGTGGAAGATTTTGCGGTTTGCCGGAGGGTTTCGCGGCCCTCCATCTGGTCCTTCAAAAAAGTTCGATTGTTGGGCGACTCCACCCCGGGCGCGGAAGCCTTGAACCCTATGCCAGTGGAGAAAACCCGCGTGCCTCAAGCCCCATTCCTAACGGATCACGCGGAGAACAAAGTGCCTTGCCATTGTTATGAATAACGCCATGCGATCCCTCGCCATTGTCACCGTCATCTTGTTTGGGGTCATCAACCTGGGCGCGCAGGTCGCAACCGAGAAGAACCCGCTGGCGGAACGCAAACCCGGGACCCTGGTAAGTTCCGGCCCCCACGAACGGGTCTGGACCAGCGGCGATCCTAACTCCGCCCGGCGGGTGGTGGAGATCGGGACCGGCATGAATTACTGGGATGGCAAGGCCTGGGTGCCCAGTGAACCCCGCTGGGAAGAAACCAAGGCAGGGTTTAGCGCCGAACGATTACAGTACCAAGTCCGGCTGGCGGGCGACCTGAATACGCCCAAGGCGGTGAGCGTGGTGACTCCGGACGGCCTCACCCTGCACTCGACGCCCGTGGGGATTGGCTTATATGACGCGGCCAGTGGCCGCTCCGCGATCATTGGGACGATCACCAACTGCTCCGGAACAATCCTGGGCGACAACTGGGTGTTGTATGAGCAGGCGTTCTCCGGGGTCTGTGCCGACGTACTCTATCGGGTTGATCGCGGCACCTTTCAACAGGATGTGCTGATCACCGGCCAATTGAATCCGGAAGATTACGGCTTCCCGGCCCAAACCACCCGCCTTCAAATATTCACCGAGTTTTATGACGCGCCTAAGCAACCCGACCGGCTCGTGCGACCGATCTGGATTGAACGCGATCAACAGGTTCGCAACCGCATGGTCAGTCCGGATCTGGTGGATGAAGTTTTGGGCTTTGGCGAATTTGTCCTGGAAACCGGCCGGGCGGCGACCTTGGCTAAAATCAACACCGAGAGCGGCAGCGCTGCGGTCGCGAAGACGTTCGCTACCGGGGAGGGCCGGACGTTCCTGGTGGAAACGGTGGATTACCTGGCGATCCGGGATGATCTGCTGGCGCTGCCGAAATGTGCCGTCGAGTCCGCCCCCATCAAAGAGGCAAAGGATACCCGGAAGCAAGGCTTTGCGGCTTTGCCGCCGCCCCCCGGTTCGCCGACCAAGGTAGCGACCGTTCGCTCCAACCCTCGCGTGGCGCTGGCGGCCAACCTGCCGGGGGTGGCGATCGACTATGTTGCCTCGATTGGCGGAACGATTGGAACGGCCAAGGTGTTTCAGGGGGATACCACCTACTTTGTTTCTTCCGCCGTCATCTGCAACGGCGCGGCGACGTTGGAAGCGGGAGCGGTGTTCAAATATCCCACAAACGCCAATACCTACGTGAAGTTCAACAGCACGCTCACCAGCAAAACGGCCAGCTATCGGCCGGCGATCTTTACGGCCGCCGATGACGACACGGTGGGAGATAAACTGAGCACGAACATCTGGGCCGGCTACACCGGCACGGTGGGGACCAAATACTACGCCAAACCCGCCATCTGGATCGCCAACGCCAGCGCCACGGTCCTGAATAATGTGTCGGTCCGCAATGCGCAGGAGGGGATTCGCTTTGAAGGGGCTGGGTCGCTGGGCACCGTTTCCCACGCGCAGTTGATCAATTGTATCCTGGGCATCGTACTCAATACCGGTGCCAGCAGCGGCTCCGGGATCTTGATCGTCAACAACAGCCTGCTCGGGGGAGTGCAAAAACCATTCAACGTCAATAACGCGTCATCCTACGGTAATTTCTTCAATTGCACGATCGCCGGCAGCACCAATTTGCTGACCGCTTCCGTCAGCGCCTCAACCAGCACGTTTTACAACTCAATCTTTGCCAATATTACGAACCTGGTCTCCGGCACCATCACCGCGGGCGGAAATCACAACGGGTTCTATCAAAGTCCGAACTTTGGGACGTCGCCGTACACCAACACGGTTTATCCCTTTGTCACCGTGGGGGCCGGGAATTTCTATCAGCCAACGAACAGCCCGTTCGCCAATCTTGGGGTTACGACCAATGGCATCAGTAGCAAGCTCTTGGCCGACCTTAAGCGGAAGACCGTCTTTGGACCCATCGTGCTGACCAATACCTACTCCACCGCGACGATTCTGGGGCCGCAAGCGCTGCGGGATACCAATACCGCTCC
>JANYBF010000241.1 GCA_025360895.1 Verrucomicrobiota bacterium | reverse complement strand
GGTAATTTTGCCTGAACTTCAGATTACCAGATGGTGCGCAGGAGGTCGCAGGAGCGATTTTGATTTCAGGGGAAAGTGATTTCGACGGTCGAAACCGAGTCGGATTTTCTGCATGTCGAATAAATCAACGTTTCCCTAAAGAAGCAACAGCGGCAACGAAAGCAAATGGTCCCGGTTCTGATATTTGGTCTGGTGGCAGCGATTATCATCGCCGCCGCGATCTTTGCCGCGAAGGCGGCCCGCAAGCGGCGCGAAGAACTGGCGACACTGGCCGGGCGCCTCGGCCTGAACTACCAGGCGGAAAGCGATCGTTCCCTCGCGGGCCGGTTCGGCTTTCTCAATGCGCTGGCGCAAGGGAGCAACCGCTACGCGTTCAACCTCCTCACCGGCGACTACCACGGGCACGCGGTGATCGTCTTTGATTATCACTTCGAGACGTACTCCAACGATTCAAAGGGCAACCGGCAGACCCAACACCACTATTTCTCCTGCTGCCTCCTGACCCTGCCGCAGAGCTTTCCGGAACTACGCATCACCCGCGAAGGGATGTTTTCCAAAATCGCCCAGGCGTTTGGCTACGCGGACATTGATTTCGAGTCGGCGGAATTTTCGCGGACGTTTTGCGTGCGGTCGAAGGACAAGAAGTTCGCCTACGATGTCTGCCAGGCGCAGATGATGGAATACCTGCTGGTGAATCGCGATTTGAGCGTCGAGATCGAGGACCGCGCCCTGGCGCTGGCGTTTGGCAAACGGTTGTCGGCCACGGAAATTGAAGCCAATCTGCAACGGCTGCTCGCGATTCGTTCGCGCCTGCCGGAATATTTGTTTACCAAGGTCTGACCATGCTGTCCATCGTCATCATCGTACTCGCCGCCGCCCTCGTCCCGGTCATCTGGGTGGTCGTGCAATACAACGCGCTCGTCGGTCTGCGCAATTTCATCGTCGAATCGTGGAGCAACGTGGACACGGAATTGAAACGCCGCTACGACCTCATCCCCAATCTCGTCGCCGCGGTCAAGGGTTACGCGGCGCACGAACGCGTGGTACTGGAGCGCGTGGTGGAGTTGCGCAATCGCTGCGCGGCGAACCACGGGCCGGTGTCGGACCAGGCGCGCGAGGAGGGGCAGCTCGTGGATGCACTCAAACGGATGTTTGTGCTCGTGGAGAATTATCCCCAGCTCAAGGCCGGCCAGAATTTCCTGAAGCTCCAAGGTGAACTGATCAACACGGAGAACCGCATCCAGGCGGCCCGGCGGTTTTACAACGGCAACATGCGGGATTACCGCAACCGGTGCGAATCGTTCCCGAGCAATCTGGTGGCGGGGCTGTTCCACTTTCCGCCCCACGAATTCTTCAGCGTGCCACCGTCGGTGGCGGAAGTGCCGAATGTGGAGTTCGGCGGCGCGTGAGACCGGGCAAAGGATTTTCCGGGTTCCAGATTTCAGAAAAATCTTCTTGTGTGCGGGCGTGGAGGTGCTAAAAAAACGTCATGGCATTACAAAATCTTCCTATCGGGCCGCGTGGCGGCTTTACTCGGCGTCAATTTCTTCACACCACCGCCCTCGTGGGGGCGGCGGCTCTGACCGGTTGCGCCACGGCGGCGCCGCGCAAACTCGCTGCAAATGAAAAACTCAACATCGGAGTCGTAGGCGCGGGCGGCAAAGGCGCCAGCGATACCGAACACTGCGCCACCGAAAACATCATCGCGCTTTGCGACGTGGACGCGAACACGCTCGCGCAAGCGAAGAAGAAATACCCTAATGCCCGCACTTATCAGAGCTGGCGGGAAATGCTGAAGAAGGAGCCAACGCTCGACGCGGTCATCGTCTCCACGCCCGATCACATGCACGCCTTGGTGGCGGCCACGGCCATAAAAATGGGGAAACACGTTTATTGTCAGAAGCCCCTGGTGCAGACCATTTCCGAAGCGCGGCTGCTGCGCAAACTGGCCAAGGAATATGGCGTGGTTACGCAAATGGGTAATCAAGGCAGTGCGGAGGACGGATTGCGACGGGCCGTGGAGGTCGTGCAGGCTGGCCTGATCGGTCCCGTACGGGAGGTTTACGTCTGGAGCAACCGCCCGATCTGGCCGCAAGGCATGCCGCGGCCCGATGGCTCCGATCCCGTGCCCCCGACTTTGGACTGGGACCTCTGGCTCGGGCCGGCGAAGTTCCGCCCGTTTAAGAAGGAAGTTTACCATACGTTCAAGTGGCGCGGCTGGCAGGATTTTGGCACGGGCGCGCTCGGCGACATGGCCTGCCATACCTGCAACATGCCGTTCCGCGCCTTGCACCTCGGTTACCCGACCGAGGTCGAAGCTTGGACCTCGCCCATCAACCAGGAAAGCTACGCCCTCAAATCCAAGATTCGATTCCAGTTCCCGGCCCGCGAAAATCTGGTGCCGGCCACCCTATGGTGGTTCGACGGCGGCAATCCCAAGCCCGACAATCCCTACGTGCATGATGGCAATAATAAACCGCCGGCCGCCGTCACCGCCGACATCGAAGCCATGATGGGCTCGGTCCCCGGCAGTGGTTGCCTCCTCGTTGGCGACAAGGGCAAACTCTTTTCGCCCGATGACTACGGCGCCAACTTCTTCGTCAAACTCACGGACGACAAGGAATTTGTGGCCAGCAAAAACAGCGCGGCCGTCAAAGCCATACCTCAAACCATTCCCCGCAACGCTTTCTCCGGCGACACCGACAAACGGCATCATCTCGAATGGATCGCCGGGTGCAAAGGCGGGCCGGTGCCGTACTCGAACTTCGACGTCGCGGCGTACCTCACGGAAATCATCCTGCTGGGCTGTGTGGCAATGCGCACCGGCAAGAAGCTGGAGTGGGACGGACCGAACATGCGCGCCACCAATGCGCCCGAGGCGGCCCAATACATCACTCGCGACAACCGCAAAGGCTGGTCAATCTAAACTCCAGTCCGGGCCCTTGCCCGTTCCAAAGTCCGCCCGGGAAATTTTGCTTCGGCAATCCTTGGCGGACTTTTTGTTTAAGGGCGGGCGCGGGATTTGCATTTGTCCTTTTCGCCGCTGGGTGGCTCACTAAACTGTCGCCATGTCATTACCGATCATCAGCCTCGCGCAGATGCGCCAGTGGGAAAGCGCCACTTGGGCAACCGGCCAGTCGGAAGTTGAAATCATCCAGCGCGTCGGCCTGGCTGTGGCCCAACGGTCCCGCCAAATGACGCGCCCCAATGACTTGATTCTGCTGCTGGCGGGCAAAGGCCACAACGGCGATGACGTGCGCGCGGCGGAGGAACATCTTACCGACCGGCGCGTCGTATTGTTGAATGTTAAATCGCCCGCCGCCTGCCTGCCGCAACTTGAAACCGAATTGGGGAACAATCCCGCGTTGATTGTTGACGGCTTGATGGGCACCGGCCTGAATCGTCCGCTGGACGAAGATTGGCACGCCTTCATCACCCGCCTGAACGGCGCGCATCCCACGATCCTCGCGGTGGATGTGCCATCGGGCTTGGACGCTGAAACCGGCGAATCCATGGGGGCGGTGGTGGTGGCCACCATCACGCTGGCGGTCGGGGTCCCCAAGCCCGGGCTGTTGCGCCCCAGTGCGGCTCTCTTCGTTGGCCGGCTCGAAGTGACGACAGACGTTGGCCTCATCCCCTGCCCCTACACCGCAGAGTTGAACTGGACTTTGCCGGAAGATTTTCGCGGGTTTCCACCGGCGCGCCCCGTCACCAGCCACAAAGGAAGTTACGGTCATTTGGCCATCATCGCCGGCAGCGTGGGGTTTCACGGTGCGGCCGTGCTGGCGGCCCGCGGCGCCCAACGTGCCCAACCCGGCCTGCTCACCGTCTTCACCCACGAGCTTGCCTACTACCCGGTAGCGGCGCAGTTGCAATCGGCCATGGTCAATGTGTGGTCCCCGACGACTCTTTTTCCCGCGGAATTTTCCGCCTTGCTCATCGGGCCGGGTCTGGCCGCGCCGGATTTGCCGGAAGAACTGCGGATCGCCACCCGCAAATTGTGGCGCGATTCGTTACTTCCGATCATCGTGGATGCGAGTGCGCTGGACTGGTTGCCGCTGGATCAAGTTTCGCGGAACGGGATTCGCATCATCACCCCGCATCCGGGCGAAGCGGCGCGGTTGATGAAAACCACGTCCGCGCACGTCCAGGAAAATCGCCCGCACGCCGTGCGCGAAATCTCGAAGCTCTTCGGCAATTGCTGGGTGGTGCTCAAAGGCTATCAAACGCTGATTGGGCGCAGCACCAACGAACTATTCGTGAATTCCTCGGGCAATCCGCACCTCGCGCAAGGCGGGAGCGGGGACCTGCTGGCCGGGTTCATCGCGGGGCTGCTGGCGCAACCGGGGTTGGCGGAAGACGTGGGCCGGACCTTGCGCTATGCCGTCTGGCAACACGGCGCCGCGGCGGATACCCTGTCGGCGCGGCAGCGCAATTGGACCGTGGAAGATCTGGCAAACGAACTGGGTAATGTCAGTTGACGCCGCCGCCGGCGGGTTTTTTCCTTCCTTTGTCCGCGCCCATCTGCTACGAAAAGCCCCGTGCAATTTTTCAAATTAATGGCCGTCGGACTGTGGCTCTGCGTTTGGTTTGTCGCCAACGGGCGGGCCATGCCGTTTGAATACGCGGATGGCACAAAAATCGAGGGTGACATCATCCAGGGCAAACCGGAATTTCTTCAAATCCGCGTCGAAGGCAACCGCTATGAAAAACTGGCGTGGGACAAACTTTCGCAAACCACGCTCAAACAATTGGCCGGCGATCCCAAACTCAAGCTCGAAGCCTTTATTCAGCCGTACCTCGAAGAGCTGGAGGACCCGACGATCAAGAAAACCGAAGTGGTCATCAAGCCGGTGCCGCGGCTCGAACGCCCCCCGAAAGGCTCCCTGCTCGGAGCGCTGTTCGGGTCCTCCGTCGGCTTGATCGCGCTATTGCTGCTTTACGCGGCGAACCTTTATGCGGCTTACGAAATTTCCATCATTCGGGCCTATCCGGCCGGGTTGGTGTGCGGCATCGCCGCCGTCGCGCCCATCATCGGTCCGGTAATTTTTCTTTGTCTGCCCACGAAAATGAAATCCGCCGAGGAAGAAATCATTCCAGACGCCGCACCCGTTGCAGGGACGGCGGAGGCCGAGGCCGAGGCCGCCCCCGCCCCGGGCCATGGTGGGTTGTCCCTGGCTCACGCCGAAGCCCCCGCCACCAGTGCCGTGCCCGAAACCCAGGTCTTCAAGCGCGGCCAGTTCACCTTCAATCGCCGGTTCATCGAAACCAAATTCTCCGGCTTCTTCGGTATGGTCCGTCGGGACGCGGAGAAGAATCTGGATCTGGTCATCAAGTCCGCGCGCGGCGAGTTTATCGTCACCCGGATCTCCCGGATTGCGACCAACGATCTGCACGCGGATGTTCACCGGGGCGGCGCCTCGCAGGAAGTGCAGATTCCGTTCAGCGAAATTCTCGAAATCCAAATCAAACCCCGGGAAACCTAAATTCAACCTGCCGCCCGCTGCGTATCGCGCTATGAAATACAAAACCATTCTCCTCTTCGGCGCGCCCGGCGCCGGCAAGGGCACGCAGGGGAAAATCCTGGGCACCATCCCGAATTTCTTCCATTGCGCGTGCGGCGACGTCTTCCGGTCCTTGAGTGCCTCGAACCCGCTCGCCCGCGTGTTCATCGAGTACACCAGCCGGGGCCAACTGGTGCCCGACCAGCCGACCGTGAAATTATGGCGGCAGTTCATCCGGCGCGAGTGCGCCGGCCGCTTTAATCCGGACACCGACACGCTGGTGCTCGACGGCATTCCGCGTAATCTCCACCAAGCCCAAATGCTCGCGGAGACGCTCGACGTGAAAGCCGTTTTTTATCTGCACTGCACGAATTTCGATTCGCTCGTCTATCGACTGCAACGCCGGGCTTTGAAGGAAAACCGGCTCGATGACGCAAATCTCGACGTAATCCGCGAGCGTCTGAAAGTTTACGATCAAGAAACCAAGCCGGTGCTGAATTTCTACGGGCCGAAACTGGTACACCGCATCAACTCCACCCAGACGCCCACCAAAGTGTTGTGCGACATCCTGCGCCACTTGGAAAAGGCGAAGGTTGCACCACGCGGTTGAGTGCCGCGCCGTTTTTTGGGCTTTAGCCGCACGCCGTTTTCGTCTTGGCTAGGACATGGCTGCGCTACGAATCATCTTCATGGGGACGCCGGAACTGGCCGCCGCCAGTCTCGCCGCGTTGTTGCGAGAACCTGCGTTTCAGATTCTCGCCGCCGTGACGCAACCCGACCGGCCCAAAGGCCGCGATCTGAAACTCCAACCCCCGCCTGTAAAACCACTTGCCCTGACCGCAGGGTTGCCGGTGCTGCAACCGGAAAGAGCGCGGGATGAAAACTTCGTCGCCGAACTGCGCGCCCTGGCGCCCGACCTCATTGCCGTGGCCGCTTTCGGACAAATTCTGCCAAAAGTCATTCTGGAGCTGCCGCGCTTCGGTTGTCTGAACGTCCACACGTCGTTGCTGCCGAAGTACCGCGGGGCCGCCCCAATCCAGTGGGCGATCCTCAACGGCGACGCCGAGACCGGCGTCACCATCATGAAAATGGACGTAGGCCTCGACACCGGTGACATCCTCACCCAGCGCGCGACTCCGATCCGCGACGACGACAACGCCGCCACGCTCCATGACCGGCTCGCGCAACTCGGCGCGGAACTGCTCGTGCAAACCATCCCGGATTACGTCGCCGGAAAAATCCTGTCGCAGCCCCAGGATGCCGCGCAAGCGACGCATGTGGGCAAGATTAAAAAGGAAGACGGGCGGATTGACTGGCAGCAGCCCGCCCGCGCGATTTGGAATCGCATCCGCGCCTTCACCCCGTGGCCGGGCGCCTTCACGTTTCTGGCCGGGCAATCGCAGCCACAGCTCTTGAAAATCTGGGACGCCGAAATTGTTTCACAACAAGGAGCGCCGGGCGAAATCCTTCAGGCCGAAAAGAGCGGGCTTGTCATTGGCTGCGGACAAGACGCGCTGCGCATTACCCTCTTGCAACGCGAGGGTGGGCGGCGGATGAGCGCGGCGGATTTTCTCGCGGGGCATCTGCTGAAGACCGGACAAATTCTCGCGTAGCCGTCGGGCAATTTCGGTGAATTTGGACTGCGGTGGCGGAGCGCAGCGGCGACACCGCTTTAGCCGAATCCATGTGGAAGACTTTTTAACGCCAAGGCCTGCGCGGCCGTGCCGCAGTCGGTGGATGCGGTGAGGGCCGAGGTCAGCGGAATCGGAAAGGGGAATTGTCCCAGTCCGGTCTTTATTCCCCTGACCGCCATTCCTCTGACTTTCGCCTTTTTGGCGGTTCAAGGTTGCGGACGCGGCGATCCACGCTGAAAAATCTTCGCAGGTTGTGACGAGGTTGAGAGATCGCACTGCAAAGGTGCGAAGGCGCAAAGAGCAAGATCAAGAAATTCGACTAACTGTGCATCACTGTCTGCTGCGTGCCAACCGATCATGCTTTCCTTGCCCGCTGGTGTCCCACCTTGCCGTCTTTGCCGCGCAGAGCCGAGCCCAATACGCGCGTCCAGGCAACGTTTTAAAGCGGTTTGCCACTTTGCAGTGCTCTCGGTCAGAATCCTCGCGCGCCGAGAAGATTGTGGAACACGGCGGGAGGAGTGGTCAGGGGAATATGGGTCAAGGGAATGGACCCCAAGCCGGGAGGCTTATTCCGCTGACCTCCATTCCCCTGACCTCGGCCCCTGCGGCCAAACAGGCTGGAAGCGTGGTCCCTCTGGGGTTGCGGCCTCAGCCGCGCTAAGCCTTGGCGTTGAATTCCGACGACATCTCCACGGCCAAGGTCTCAAAGTGAAAACTCATTCACAGCCGGCTTCGCAAAAATTCCTGCACCGCCGCTGCCGGGCGGCCCGTCACCTGCGCCACGCGTTGAACATATTCCTCGTCGCCCAACGTTCGCGGGATGGCCCGGCACTGGTTCTCCGCCTCGGGCTGCCGCCAGAGATTCGGAAAATCCCGGCATTGCTGCGGCTTCATGGCTTGGACGGCGCAGTCGTTGCCGGCCAGAAAAACACACGCGCCACCGAGCTTTTCCTGCAAGGCCAGTCCCCGGCGATCCTGAGTCAGCCGCGTGTGACGCTGGATAAATTCGTACTCGCCCAGTTCCAGAAAATCCGCGAGCTGCGCGATTTCGGCGTCCGTCAAGCGCACCTGCCCCGGCCAGCGACAGCAGGCCGTGCAACGTTGGCATTCACGGAAAATTGGCACGCGCTGAAAAACTAACGGCGGGACCGCTTGACGTTCATGGACAAAATGCTGGTGCCGCGCGTCACGATTCCACTGCCGCCGGTGATCACGCGTCGCACGGGGAGACCGCTTTTCGGATCAACCTTTAGCGGCAGCTCGGTCATCTTTTGCTCCACTTCAAATCGCCGCGGACGCTCATTTGCATTCCGCGGAATCGTTTCATAGACGTACGTCGCCATAGTGTTCAAAAAGTTCTTTTGAGAATTTAATCCAAAACCTGAAAATTGTGAACCGAGAACCAAAGTGTCCAACAATCCGGCTTTACGTCCACAACTGGCGATCCAGCGAGCGGTATTGAATGGCCTCGGAGATATGTTCGCTGGCGATATTTTCGACACCGGCCAGGTCCGCGATGGTGCGCGCCA